>JACQTL010000147.1 GCA_016210805.1 Actinomycetota bacterium
GGGCGGGTACCGCCGGCGGAGCTCCCTGGCCAGCTCGGCCTTCTCCGGGTCGGCGTGGGCCACGGCCAGCTGGCGGATCGAGCCGTCCTCCTGGGCCATGTCCACGATGCACCAGTCGGCCAGGGCCGGCACCGCGAGGGTGGTCAGGGTGGTCAGGGTCCGTTCCAGGTCGAGCGAGGACGACAGCAGGGCGCTGGACTCGCCCAGGAACCGCTCGGCGTGCTCGGCCAGCTTGGCCTCGGTGATGTCGTGGAAGATGTTGAGGGCCATCGGCACCGAGCCGTCGGGTCCGAGGATCGGCGACGCCTTGACCATCGACCAGCGCTCCTCGCCGGTCGCCCGGACGCGGAACCGGAGCACGCGGCCGACGTCGGTCTCGCCCTTCAGGGCCCGGCGGCCGGGGAGCTCCTCCAGGGGGAGCGGGTTCCCGTCCTCGTCCATGACCTCGAACCGCCGCATGACGTCGGCGACCGGGGTGGCCATGAGCTCCTCCGCGGTGGAGAAGCCGATGGCCCGGGCCGCGGCGTCGTTGGCGAACACGAGCTGCCCCGAGGGATCCTGGACGGTGATCCCGTCGGCGACGCCCCGCAGGATCACGTCGAGCTGGTCCCGCGAGCGCTGGACCTCCTCCCGCAGCCGCCGCTGCTCGGTGACGTCCACGAAGACGCCGGCCACGCCGGCGACGTGGCCATCGGCGTCCCGGAGCGCGGAGAGCGTGACGAAGGCCGGGAACGAGGCCCCGTCCCGCCTGCGCACGGGGAGCTCCCCGTCCCAGCGTCCCCCGCCCCGGACCTCCGCCATGGTCTCGTCCAGCCGGGCCCGGTCGGCCTCCGGGAACGCGGTCTCCACGATGGCCAGGCCCAGGGCATCCTCGCGGGGGCGGCCGCAGAGCTGCTCGGCCCGGCGGTTCCAGTGGATGATGGTCCCCGCGAGGTCCGTGGCGATCACCGCCGCCTCGACCTGGTCGAGCAGGTGGGACTCGAAGCCGCTGGGAACCCCGGGACCGTCCACAGGGACCGCGCTCCTGTCCTCGCGGGCATCGCTCGTCATGTGTACGGGAACGATACTCCGACCCGCTCGAGGTGAGGAGGGGGGCACGCGTCCCGGCGCCGGCCGGTAGTCTCGGGATCGATGCGCTTCGGCCTTTTCTACGAGCACCAGCTGCCCCGCCCGTGGGAGGAGGGGGCGGAGGGCACGCTGCTCCGCGACGCCCTGGAGCAGGTCGAGCTGGCCGACCGGCTGGGGATCGACGTGGTCTGGGAGGTCGAGCACCACTTCCTGGAGGAGTACTCCCACTCCAGCGCCCCCGAGGTGTTCCTCGCCGCGGTCAGCCAGCGGACGTCCCGGATCCGCCTGGGCCACGGGATCGTGCAGCTCCCCCCGGCCTACAACCACCCCGCCAGGGTCGCCGAGCGGGTGGCCACCCTGGACCTGGTGTCGGGGGGCCGGGTCGAGCTGGGGACCGGCGAGTCGAGCTCTCAGGTCGAGCTGGGCGGGTTCGGCGTCGACCGCGACCGGAAGCGGGAGCAGTGGGAGGAGTCCCTGGAGGCCCTCGTCCGGATGATGGTGGAGGAGCCGTTCGCCGGGATCGACGGCCGGTTCGTCCGGATGCCGCCCCGCAACGTCGTGCCCAAGCCGCTCCAGAGGCTCCACCCGCCCCTGTGGGTGGCGTGCAGCCGCCGGGAGACGATCCTCTTGGCCGCGCGCAAGGGCCTCGGCGCGCTCTCGTTCTCGTTCGTCGAGCCGGAGCGGGCCGAGGAGTGGGTGAAGGCCTACTACCGGATCATCGCCTCGGGCGAGTGCGTGCCGGCCGGGTTCTCGGTGAACCCGAACGTGGCCGTCGTGGTCCCGTTCATGTGCCACGAGGACGAGTCGACGGCCATCGAGAGGGGGATCGACGGTGCGCACTTCTTCGGGTACTCGCTGGCCCACTACTACGTCTTCGGCCGGCACCGTCCGGGGACCACCGACGTGTGGGAGGAGTTCCTGGAGCATCGCGGCGACATGGGCTTCGCCCGGGAGCTGATCCGGCCGGACGGAGCTCCCCTGGGGGTCACGCTGCTCCAGGAGGGGCTGGGGTCGCTCCGGGGAGCGGTGGGGACGCCGGACCAGGTGTCCGACCTGATCGAGCGGTACGAGCGGGCCGGGGTCGACCAGGTGATCCTGGTGGCCCAGGCCGGGAAGAACCGGCACGAGCACGTATGCGAGTCGCTGGAGCTGTTCGGGCGGGAGGTGCTCCCGCGGTTCGCCGAGCGGGCCGCCGAGGTGGAACGGGGCAAGCGGGAGCGGCTGGCCGAGGCGGTGTCGCGCGCGATGGCCCGCCGGGAGCCGCCCCGCCGGCTGGCCCGGGAGTACGAGGTCTCCGTCCAGGGCGAGCCGGGCCCGGCCCCCGACCCCTACGCTCCCCGCCGGGCCGGGCGGGACCGCCGGCCGGTGGGGGAGCGGGTCCGGACGGCCGCCGCCGGCGCCAGGGACCGGGTGGAGCGGCGGGTGGCGAGCCTCGTCCGGGGCAGGCCGGACCGCCAGGTCGAGCGGCTGATCGGCTCCTCCCTCGGGCTCCGGGCGGTGTTCGGGGGGATGGCCCGGCAGTTCCGGGCCGACCGGGCCCAGGGCTTCCGGGGGACCGTGCAGTACGAGGTCGAGGGGCCGGGCGGTGTCCGGCCGTGGGCCATCCGGATCTCGGACGGGCGGGCCCGGGCCGTTCCGGTCCGGGACCCGGATCCGGCGGTCACCCTCCGCCTCTCCGCCCTGACGCTCGGCCGGCTGGTCTCCGAGGAGCTGGAGCCGGGCCGGGCCTTCCTGGAGGGCCACGTCCGGGTCGAGGGCGACCTCCAGGTGGCCACGCGGCTGTCGGAGTGGTTCGGCCGGGGCTCGTTCAGCTGACCCGGCGGGGCCGCTCGAACCGGCCCACGATGGCCACGATCGCGGCGAGGATGGCGCCGGGGACCAGGAGCCAGACCGGCCGCTCCAGCCACCACCGGGCCGTTCCTCCCGCGGCCTGCCCCAGGCCGACCGGCCAGAGCAGCAGCACCGCGAACAGGTACGCCGTCATGTGCCACAGGAACAGGGTCATGATCACGCTGTTCCCCAGGATCGCGGCCTTCCAGGGGCCGGCCCGGCGGAGCCACGCGGTCAGCCGGTCCCGCAGGAGCATCGCGGCGCCGATCGTCCAGATCCCCACCGCCAGGTAGCACACGGTCGGCGGGTAGGCGTTCGAGATCCGCTCGAGGTCCGTGCCGAGCATGCTCTTCGGGTAGTAGCCGATCCCCGGGAACCACCTGAACCGCGCGTCCCCGCCCAGGATCTCGAACAGCGGGGGGTTGGTGAGGAGGGCCAGGGCGGCGAGCCCTCCGGCCGCCATGGCCCAGTAGGCCCGGCGGGGGAGCCCGCCGAAGCCGCCGTCGGCGTAGGCGTGCCCGAGCTGGTGCGGGA
>JACQTL010000161.1 GCA_016210805.1 Actinomycetota bacterium
GCCCGGGGGATGGTCGTGGGATCGGGCAGGCCGACCCGGGCCGCCTCCACGGCGGCGACGATCTCGCCGGCGAGGTGCTGCTCCTGGGACGGCGCGGTGAGGAGGACCTGGAACAGGACCGAGCGCTCGAGCTCCTCGATCGTGTTCACGACCACCCGGCGGTCGTTGCCTCCCCGGGTCCGCCACGAGGAGGCGATCCGGCCGGTGGCCTGGACCTCGACCTTGAGGTGGGCGTCGCCGATCCGGCCCTCCCATACGGTCTGGGCCGGCTGCGGCTCCTCCATGCTCATCCGCTCACCTCCTGCCTCTCCCGGGGATCACGGGCCCACGGGAGTCCCGCCCTCGGGACTGGGACGTTCCGGGTAACGGGCGGAGACGCTCGGGGAGCACTCGCCCGGAGGGCCAGCGTAGCACGCGCCACCGAGGCCCGGCCGGTCGGGGTCCGGCGGTCGTGCCGACGGGGGCGGTGCTAGTCGCCGCCCCGGAGGACCCCGAGGATGGCCTCCATCTCGGCGTCGCCCACGATGTCGGTGCGGGGGCCGGGGGCGGCACCGCTCCCCCTGGCGGCGGCGAGGATCGTTCGCAGGTTGGCCTCCGCCATCTCCAGCTTGGCCTCCAGGTCCCTGATCCGGGCCTGGGCGCTCCGGGCCCGGCGCTCGGCCTCGTCGCGGGCCTCCCGGGACTGGCGGGCCTCCTCGCGCGCGGTGCGAACCGTGCCCCGGAGCGAGCCCACCTCGCGCGACAGCTCGACCAGCTTGTCGATGGCCACCCTGCCGACCTCCGAGTAGGTGGTCCGCTCGGGCCGGGGCTCCGGCTCGGCCTCCCCCTTGGCCCTGGCCGCGCGCCTGCGCGGGGGGCGCGGGACGGCCTCGGGCTCGCCGGGATCCAGGGGTCGGGGGTCCAGGAGCCGGTAGACGCCGTCCTTCACCTCGAGGCGCCGGCGGGCCAGCAGGGCCCGGACGGCCCGCGCCGCGGCCAGGGCGTCGGGGAGGCCGGCCTCCCTGCCCAGGTCGCCGGGATTGCCGTCGATCGCCGCTCCGGGCTCGGTGCGCCCGGCGACGGCGGCCAGGAAGGCGTTCGCTCGACGGAGGCTCTCCTCATTCACGGCCCCTATGGTGCCAATTTCCGGCGCCGGTGCCAATGGGTCCCTCCGGGATATACATTGCCGCTCGGATGGATCGGTTGCAGCGTTCATTGGGGAAGCCGCGTTGAGGGCCGCGGCCTCGCGGTGGGGAGAGATGCTCCGGGCCTGGGGCATCCCCGAGCGCATCCTGTCCCGGGCGCCCGAGTCGCCCTGGGGGTTCCCCGCGGAGCTGTTCCGCAACCGGGCCGAGGCGGCCGTCGCCGCGGAGGCCACGCCGTCCGCGAGGCGGGCCCTGGAGGCCCTCCCCGAGGGAGGGACCGTGCTCGACGTCGGCGCCGGGGCCGGGGCCGCGTCGCTCCCCCTGGCCGGGAGGGCGACCCTCCTCGTGGGGGTGGACCCATCCGGGGAGATGCTCGACTCCTTCCGCGACGCCGCCGAGCGGGCCGGCGTCGGCTTCCGCTCCGAGCGGGGGACGTGGCCCGAGGCGGCCCCCTCGGTCTCCTCGGCGGACGTGGTGGTCTGCCACCACGTCGTCTACAACGTCCCCGACCTCCCCCCGTTCGTCCGCGCGCTCGGCGACCACGCCGGACGGCGCGTGGTTGTCGAGATGACCGAGCGCCATCCGCTCGCCTGGATGGAGGACCTCTGGGAGCGCTTCTGGGACCTCCGCCGTCCGCACGGTCCGACGGCCGACGACACCCTGGCCGTCCTCCGCGAGGAGGGCCTGGAGGCCGGGCGGGAGGACTGGGTGGCCCCGGCATCGGGGGGAGGCTTCGAACGGCGGGAGGACGCCATCGGGTTCATCCGGCGGCGCCTGTGCCTCCCGGCCGAGCGGGACGACGAGGTCGCGGAGGCGCTGGGCGACCGGCTGGCCCCCCGGACCGGCCTGTGGAGCGTCAACCCGGGGGGCGGGAGGAACGTCACCCTGTGGTGGGATCGGTCCTGAGCGGGGGAGCCTGACTAAAGCCGCGGACGGAGGCCCGAGCCGCGGCGATCCGCTCGGCCGGCGTGGGGTGCGAGAAGAGCATCAGGTAGGCCGGGCGGGGAGGGGCCAGGTCGGAGAGGTTGGCCAGGGCCAGGCGGCGCATCATCTCCGCGAAGCCCTCCGGGTCCCCGGTGAGCTCCAGCGCGGAGCGGTCGGCGGTCCGCTCCAGCCGCCGGCTGATCGCGTTCCCCGCCGGCAACGCTAGCAGGCCGCCCACCGCTGACAGGAGCATGACGAAGGGCACGACCCGGGGATCGCCCGCGCCGGCCGCCCCCGCGGCCTCGAGGAGGGCGTCCCACCGGAGGAGGGCCCACAGGACGACGACGCCCACCACCGCGCCGCCGGCGGAAAGAGCGGTCCCCACGGCCACGTGGCGCTCCCGGCGGTGGCCCAGCTCGTGGGCCACGACCAGCCGGACGTCGCGGCCCCCCGACCCCCGGAGGAGGTTGTCGAACACCACCACCCGCCGGGTCCGCCCGAGGCCCGAGACGTACGCGTTGTGCTTCGTGGTCCGCCGGCTCGCGTCGGCGACGAGCACCTCCCGGACCGGGACGCCGGCCCTCTCGGAGAGCCGCCGGAGGTCCTCCGCCAGGTCCGGGTCGTCCAGGGGCCCGAACCGGTTGAAGAGCGGCTCGAGGACCACCGGCCCCACGAACGAGAGGAGGACGGCGAGGAGGGCGGCGGCGGGGACGGCGACCAGCGGCCAGGCCTCGGGGAGCGCCGAGGCCAGCTCCACCAGGGCCAGGAACGAGAGCCCGGCCAGGACCAGCGAGACCCCCGTCCCCTTGGCCACGTCGGCCAGCCACCCGGCTAGCGACTGCGTCGAGAACCCCCACCGGCGCTCGTACCGGTGGCGCCAGATCCCCAGGGGGAGGCGGATCGCCGCCCCCAGCAGAAGGACGGCGGCGGTGAGCGCGAGCACGAAGGCCCACCTGGGCAGGCCGTCGAGGGCTCCGGCAAGCCGCTCCCCGGCCGGCGAGAAGGCCAGGACGGCGAGGTAGGCGAGCCCGGTCGCGGAACGCACGACCACGTACCGGTACAGGGGCCGGTGGTAGTCGCGGGCCCGCTCCACCTCCTCGCTCGAGAACATCCCGGGGTCGCTCACCCCGTCAACCTACGACGGCTGTGGCAGCATGTCGCCGTGCTCGACCCCGCGGTGGGCTCGCCGCTCCTCGCCCTGGTCGCCCTCGTGCTCCTGGCCGTGCCGGGGGCCGCCCTGTCCGTGGCGGCCTTCGGGCCGGGGCGTCTCCCGGCGACCACCCGCCTGGCCCTGGTCCTCCCGCTCGGGTACGCGGTGGCCGCCACCGTGGCCCTCGCCCTGGCCCTGGCCGGCGTCCTCTCGGCCCCCTCGTTCATGGCCTCGCTGGCGGTGGCCACCATCGCCCTCGTCGCGGTGGCCTGGCGCTGGAGGGACCTCCGGGGCCAGCCCTCGGCGCTCCGGCGGGAGCTGTCCGACGAGCCGGTGCTCGCCGCCCTGGCCGTGCTGGTTCCCGCCGCGGTGATGGTCTCGCGGCTGCTGGTCCCCGAGGTCCTGAACCTGGGGGACTACACGCCGTTCCGGTACTGGTCCGACGGCCTCGAGGTGGCGGCCGCGGGCGGGATCCCGGCACGCTCCATGCAGTGGGGCGAGATGCTCCCCACGGCGACGAGCAAGGTGGGCCTGAACTCGTTCCACGGAGCCATGGCCCTGGTCCTGGGCCGGGGCCCGTTCGCCCCCATGGGCGCGCTCCTGGCCGTCTCCGGGGCCGCCCTGGCCGGAGCCACGCTGGCCTTCGGGCGGGAGCTCGGCCTCAGGTACACGGCCGCCCTCCTCCCGATCCTCCTCTTCGCGAACCTGTCGATCGGGAACGTCGAGCAGACCCTCGACCTATCCGGCTTCCGGGCCGAGGCGTGGGGGCGGGTGACCGCGCTGGCCGCGGCGGCGCTGGCCGTACGGGCGATGAGGACGCCCCGGGAGGGGTCGTGGCTGCCGGAGGCCCTGGCGGCCGGGGGGCTGCTCGGCCTCGGAGCGACGACGCACCTGGTGCCCACCGCGGTCGTCGGGGGGCTCTTCCTCGCGTACGGGGCGGCCCGCGCGGCGGTCGATCGGCGGGTGGTCCCGGTCCTGCGGGCCGGCGCCGTCGTGGCCGCCACGGCCGCCGTGCTCGGGGGAGCCGTCCTCGTGGCCGCCCCCGGCGACCCCGGGTTCCGGGGTCCGGGCAACCCGGGGGTCTACGCCGAGCTGGCCCGGGAGCTCGGCTTCCCTCCGTCCTTCGACCCCACGCTGTACCTGGCCAGGGGGGAGCTCGACCAGGAGCCCCGGACCTCCACCTCGGCCTTCTACGTCCCTCCCTCCGAGACCGTGGAGCGGTTCTCGGAGTCGATCGTGGGCTCCGCGGAGGGCACCGGCCCGCCGGGGTGGGCGGTCCTCCTGGCGGCCGCCGTCGCACTCGGGGTCGTCATGGCCCTGGGGACGCCGGACCTCCGGGCCGCGGCCGCGGGCACGGCCGCGTTCGGGATCGGGCTCCTCCTGGTGGCCCTGGCCTTCTCGCACCGCTACGACGTGTTCGCCCTGGCCATGTTCGGGGAACGCCGGCTGTTCGACTACACGGCCGTGGTCGGCTGGCTGCTCCTCCTGGCCGTCGTGGAGACGGGGGCGGTCAGGCTCCGAGGCCGGGTGCCGGTGACGGCCACCGCCGTCGTGACCCTCGCCGTCGCCGCCGTCCTGGTCCCCGCGTCGATCCCCCGCGAGCGCGAGGAGAGGCTCGTCACCGCGGTGCCCGCCCTCGAATGGATCGCCGAGAACGTGCCCTGCGACGGACGGGTCCTGGCCGACCGGAGGACGCTGGGGACCTTCGAGGCCACCACCGGGCGGATCGGCGTGATAGAGGGCATGGGTCCGTACTTCCGGATCCCCGTGCTGAAGGTGGCCCTTGCCCGGATCGTGGAGGCCCGCGAGTTCCTGGCCGGCCCCCTGGACGACTCCACCTTCCTGGCCAAGTACGACGTCGCCGTGGTCGTGGTCACGTCGACCGGCGGAGGGCTGCTCGGCGGCGCCTCCCGGCTCACCCGGGTGGCCCGCGACCGGCTCGCCAACGCGACCTTCCTCGAGGAGGTCCTGGCCACCGAGACGGTCACCGTGTACCGGGTCCTGGACTTCGACGGCGGGACGCCGCCGCCCCCCGGGACCCCCTTCTGCCACGACGGCGCCTCGCCGTAGCCCGGCGCCCGGCCGGCCCCTCAGCCCGCCCGGCGGCGGACGTAGTCGCGGACGACGAACTCGCCGATCGCCTCGTCGGCCATGTGGAACACCCTGCCGTTGGTCAGCCGGGCCAGGCGCTCCATGAACCGGGCCAGGCCCGGCTCCTCCTCCAGCATGAAGACGTTGATCGTGACCCCCGCCCTGGCCAGGCGCATCGCCTCCCGGAGGGTGAGCTGGACGGTCTTGGGCACGGGCGGCCAGGAGAAGAACGCCTCGTCGCCCTCCAGGTGGGCGGTGGGCTCGCCGTCGGTGACCATGATCACCTGCCGGGTGGCCCGGGGGTGCTGGGCGAGGAGCCGCCCGGCCAGGTGGAACGCGTGGTGCATGTTCGTCCCGTACACGCGCTCCCACCCGTACGAGGTGAGGTCCTCGGGCTCCATCCGCCGGGCGTAGTCGGAGAACCCGATCAGGTAC
>JACQTL010000157.1 GCA_016210805.1 Actinomycetota bacterium
CGGCCAGGAGGCCGAATCGGCCCTGTGACCTGCGCCTTTACCTGGTGGGCGCTGGTGGTTTCGAACCACCGACCTCCGCCTTGTAAGGGCGGCGCTCTCCCGCTGAGCTAAGCGCCCTCTACCTCGTCCTCGGACTGCACACGGCCGCAGGCCCGGCACACGACCTCCCCGAGGGTGACCGAGAGCCTGGTGGCCCCGCACGACCGGCACCGCTCCAACCGATCGGCCCAGTCGGGTCGTTCGGCCTGGCAGACCGGGCAGACCAGCACCTGCCGGCCGTCGGACACCGCCCTGGCCCACGGACGCTCCCGCTTGTCGGGATCGAACGTGGGACGGCCGCAGAGCACGCACCCCGCCCCGACCGGGGCGATGTCCGCGAGGGGCTCCTCGACCTCGGTCACCCCCACAGTCTACGGGCGGTCCCGCCCGGCCTGGGGTACGTTCGGGGCCTCGCCAGAGGGAGGGAACCGACGTGTACGAGACGATCCGGTACGGCGTGGAGGACGGGGTGGCCCGGATCACCCTGGCTCGCCCCGACAAGCGCAACGCCATGAACCTCACCGTGTTCGACGAGCTCGGCCGGGCCGCCCAGGCCGCCGTGGAGGACCCGTCGGTGCGGGCGGTCCTCGTCCGCGGCGAGGGGCCGTCGTTCTCGGCGGGGATCGACCTCTCCGTCTTCGTGGAGCTGGCCGGGCAGGACCGTCCCGCGTTCGAGCGGCTGATCCGCACGGCCCAGCGGCCGTTCTGGACGCTCGCCGCCGCCGACACCCCCAGCGTGGCCGCCGTCCGGGGCCACGCCCTGGGCGCCGGGTTCCAGCTCGCCCTGGCCTGCGACCTCCGGGTGGCCGCCGAGGACGTGCGGTTCGGGATGCTCGAGCTCCGGTTCGGGATCCTCCCGGACCTCGGCGGGAACCACCGCCTGGCCTCGCTGGTCGGGCCGGCCCGGGCCAAGGAGCTCACCTGGACCGGACGGCTGGTCGAGGCCGACGAGGCCCTCCGGCTGGGCCTGGCCAACCGGGTGGCCCCGGCCGACAGGCTGGACGAGGAAGCCGAGACCCTGGCCCGGCAGCTGGCCGGGGCCCCTCCCCTACCCGTGGCCGCGGTGAAGTCGATCGTGGACCGGGCGGCCTCGTCCGGACTCGAGGCGTCGATGGACCGCGAGCGGCGGGCCCAGATCGAGTGCCTGATGAGCGACGACGCCCGCGAGGCGGTCGCCGCCCACTTCGACAAGCGCCCGGCCCGTTTCGCCGGCCGGTAGCCCTACGTCATGACCAGCGGGGGGCAGGCCCCGGCCCCGTTCTTGTCCATCGGCTGGATCGTGAGCGTCTTCGTGCCCGCGTCGTACATCACGTCGCCGTACGTGTAGGTGAACAGGTTCGAGCACTCGGCCCCCAGGATGAAGACGTAGAAGAAGTTGAGCAGGTTGGCCGCCCCGATCCCGAACAGCTCGACGACCTGGGCCCTGCGGGTCTGGGTGGCGATCGGCCCCACGATCACCTCGTCAAGGCCCGTGTCCACTCCCGTGAAGAAGTCGGTGAACACGTCGTTGCCCAGGTTCTCGTGCTGGTCCGTGGCCAGGAACACGATGCCGCCGATCGCGTTCGTGGTGATGAACGAGAGGATCTCGGCCCGCTCGGCCAGGTACCCCTCCCACCGGTCGTAGGGCAGGACGTACTGGTTCTGCAACGACGTGCCCACGAACACGACCTTGAACTTCGCCGTGCTGGCCAGGAGGTCCGCCTTGAAGGCGGCCTTCTGGGCCGCGCCGAGCATCGTGCGCGACGCGTCGTTGAGTGCCGCCACGCACCCCGCGGGGACGGGCAGGGCGAGCTGGGGAACGGCTCCGGAGAACGCGGCCCGGAACCCCGCCGGAAGGAGCGGGGCCAGGTCCTCGAACCCGCTGCCGGCGGGGTTGTCGCAGACCCCCGAGTCCTCGACCCCGGGGCTCCGGAACGTGCGCTCGTCCAGGATGAAGATCTCGAGGTTCTTCCCCCAGCGGAAGGTCCGGTAGAAGCCGGTGACCGGGTTCCACTCGACCCCGGGCATGTACTCCTCGAAGGCGTCGATCCCCATCGCCATCCGGGCCGGGTCCACCGTGGTGCCCTCGTAGTCGTTCATGACCTCGTGGTCGTCCGGGTGGGCGTAGGTGGACATGTTCGCCATGAGGTCGCGGAGGGCCTGGTACCCGCGGTTCTGCCGGTAGTTCCGCCGGTACTCGAGCAGCGAGTCGGCCGGGCCGAACGGGCTGAACGGCGAGTCCGAGTAGATCGTGTCCCCCAGGTACACGAAGAACTGCGCCCCCGCGTAGCGGGCCGCGTCGAAGACCTCGAACCTGTTGAACGCGGGAGCCCCGGTGGCGGGGTCGTACCAGCCGTCGGAGTCGCCCGACCACCCGAAGTGGACGTCGACGTCCTGGTTCGGCCCCGGGGCGGTCATGAACTTCCCGATCGGGCTCCACTTGTTCCGACCGGGGTCGTAGAAGCGGTAGTAGTACAGCTTGTTGGAGCGCAGGCCGGTGGCCTCGATGTGGACCGTGAAGTCGTCCACGGCCATCGCCGTCGTCGCGTAGTTCTGGACGTTCCGGCGGAACTTCGCGTTGGGGGAGACCTGGAGCTGGACGGGACCCCCCAAGGTCCGGGTCCAGAGCACCGCCGAGCTCATCGTGACCTCGCCGCTGGCCACCCCGTACGGGAAGGCGGCGGGCTTGACCAGGGCGGCGTCGGCGGGGAACACCCCGGTCAGGGCCAACAGGGCCGCCACGCCGAGCATCACCAGGCGCCGTCTCATCGGAAACTCCCCCTTTCGGCACGAAGCACCGGGACGCCGCGGGCGGGCGTGCCTAGGGGCGTATCCTCCCGCGTCGGCATGTCCGAGTAAAGCCGCTTCGGCCAGCCGGGCCTCAGGGAAGGAGGGCCAGCTGCTCCCCGTCGCCGGGACCCGTCCGGCCGCCGGCCGGGCCGCGCCGCGACCAGCGTCCGTTCCGGCGGACCCTCTCGGCGACATCCGGCCGGAGCCGCAGCCCGCCCTCCCGCCGGACGATCCCGCCCACGGTCTCCCCGATCCCCTTCCGGTCGGCCGCCGGCGCGTAGGCCCCCCGGGCGTACACCCCCTCGTACCGGGCCACGAGGTCGGGGTGGTTCTCGGCCAGCCACGGCATGAACTCCTCGCGGACCCCCGGACGGAGGTGCAGGAGGATCGGGGACACGTGGGTCGCGCCGGCGTCGATGGCCGCCCTGACCACGGCGCGGAGCTGCTCCGGCCGGTCGGATATGCCGGGGAGGATGGGAGCCATCAGCACGCCGGCGGGGATCCCGGCGTCGTTCAGGGCGGCCACCGCCTCGAGCCGGGCCCGGGGATGGGGGGTCCCGGGCTCGCTCCGCCGCCACACGTCCTCGTCGAGCGTGCCCACGGAGAGGGCCGTGGAGACGTCGGTGACCCCGGCCGCCTCCACCAGCAGGTCGAGGTCACGGAGCAGGAGGGTGCCCTTGGTGAGGATCGAGAACGGGTTCCGGTAGTCGATGAGCGCCCGGAGGATGCCCCGCATCAGCCGGTACCTCCCCTCCGCCCGCTGGTAGGGATCGGTCGCCGTCCCCATGGCGATCGACTCTCCCTTCCACCTCTTCGCGGCGAGCTGCCGGCGGAGCACGTCTGGGGCGTTCACCTTCACGACGATCTTCGTCTCGAAGTCCCGCCCGGCGTCCATGTCCATGTACGTGTGCGTGACCCTCGCGAAGCAGTAGCTACACGCATGCGTGCATCCGCGGTAGGGGTTGATCGTCCAGCGGAACGGCAGGAAGTTGCCGGGGACGTGGTTGATGATCGACTTGGCCTCGGCCTCGATGAACTCGATGCCCCGGAACTCCGGGGTGTCGAACGTCCTCCGGCGCAGCTCGAACAGGCCGTCCCTCTCCATGTCAGTACCGGATGATAGAACATACGTTCGATGGATGCCACCCGATGCTTCAGCTGGAC
>JACQTL010000014.1 GCA_016210805.1 Actinomycetota bacterium
AGCCCGACGTCGCCGACCCAGTGGAGGGCGCAGGCGTGCGGGCAGCCGTCGAGGTTCAGCCGGAACCCGCCCAGCCGGTCGCCCCATCGCGCCTCCAGATGGGCCACGATCTCCTGGAGCTTGCCCTTGGTCTCGGTCCCCGAGTAGGTGCAGTGCGGCTCGCCGGTGCAGGCGATCGCCGTGGCCCGCAGGGGGTTCGCGTCGACGGGGAGCCCGATCTCGGACAGCCGGGCCACCGCCCGGTCGAGGTCCGCGCGAGGGACGCCGGTCAGCACGAGGTTCTGCTGCTTGGTCAGCCGGACGTCGCCTCCCAGGGACCCGGCCAGGTCCGCGACGGCCACGAGCTGCGTCCCGGACACGATCCCGGCCGGGACGGGGACGCCGACGTGGAACAGTCCGGGCTGGCGCTGCTCGTTCACGCCGAGGTGGTCGGTGAAGGCCCTCGACTCCGGCGCGGCGCCGTCCTCCAGCCGCCGCCCGAGGCGCTCCTCGACGAGGGCCCGTATGCCCTCCGGCCCGTGGTCGTCCACCATGAACTTGAACCGGGCCTTGACCCGGGACAGCCTGTACCGCAGGTCCTCCTTCCAGACGTCCAGGAGGGCCCGGAGGACCTCGAGAGCCTCGCCGGTGGGGACGAAGACGCCCAGGTCCCGGGACAACCGGGGGACCGTGGACAGGCCGCCCCCCACGCGGACCGCGAACCCGAGGCATCCCTCCCGGACCACCCCCACCAGCGCGATGCAGTTGATCTCAGGCATGTCGCACTGGTACGGGCAGGTGGAGATGGTGATCTTGTGCTTGCGGGGGAGGTCCATGTAGTCGGGGTTGCCGTAGAAGAACCGGGCCGCCTCCTCCACGAGAGGGGTCGCGTCGAAGGCCTCCTCCCGGAGGATCCCCTCCAGCGGGCATCCCGTGATGTTGCGAACCGCGTCGCCGCATGCCCCCGCCGTGGTCAGTCCGGCATCGGCGAGCCGGGCCAGGATGGCCGGTACGGCGGCCAGGCGGACGAAGTGGAGCTGGACGTTCTGGCGGGTGGTGAGCTCGGCGTACCCCTCCCCCTGCTCGACCGAGAGCTCTCCGACGGCCCGGAGGCTCGCCGGGGGCAGCAGCCCCGCCGGGACCTTGATGCGGAGCATGAACGCCCCGACCTTGGGCTTGTCGTGGTACAGGCCCCACCACTTCAGGCGGACCAGGTCCTCCTCCGGGATGTCCAGGTAGTGGGCCGTGGCCAGCCGGTCGAGGTCGTCCAGTACCGCGTGGGGCTGTCGCTCGCGCTTCAGCCGTTCGATCGAGTTGCGCTGGAGGACCCGTTCCCAGGTGGGCGGGGGAGGAAGTGGTCCGGGGGGGCCGCTGTCGAACCGCCTGTCGCTTGCCATGTGGTCTCCGTCCTTGATCCGGGAAAGGGGAAAGGGGCCGCTCGCGCGACCCCTCGGTGGATCGGGTGTCCCGGGTGACCCGCTACGGTCGCGCCATCATCCCCGCGCCCTCCGGGCGGCGCGGGCTACGGGACACGGACACATCCGAGGGTCGGTGACCCCCACGGTCCCGCGGCGCGACGTGCTCATCGGATTTCCTACTCCCGAGATCGGAATAGGACGGTTCCTACAGCCCCGGCCCCCGTCTGTCAAGCCGGCGGATGCGGCGGACGCGAGATTGACCGAGGCGCCGGATGCTCCTATGCTCCCCGTCCATGACGGCTCTCGTCCGCGCGTGGTGGTGGGCCTGGCGCCCTCGAGCGGGGCGGGAGCATGTCGTGACCTGAGCTAGCCACCATCCCACCCCACTCGAGGCCTTCCGCAGCGGAAGGCCTCTTCATTTCCCCGGAAAGGCCCTCGACCTCAGGCCATGACCACCACGGCGACGATCCCCATGGACCTCATCACCCCCCTCGGGGCGTACCTCCGTGTCCGGGGGCTCGGGGCCAGCATCCTGCTGGAGTCGGTGGAGAAGGGGCGCCTGGGCCGGTTCAGCTTCGTGGGGTGGGGGTCCCGCCTCGCGGCGATCGACGAGGTGGAGGCCCTCGTGGCGGGGGGCGCGGCCGCCGTGGGGTACGTGGGATACGACCACGCGGCCGGGCTGGAGCCCGTGCCCCTGCCCCCGGTCGGTCCCCGGTTCCCCGAGAGCCGGTTCGTCGTGCCCGACGGCCTCCTCAGGCTGGATCACGCCACGGGGCTGGCCGACGTCCTGGTGGGCGACCCCGACGAGATGCGCGCCCGCCTGGAGGGCCCGCTCCCCGAGGACCGGGTCGCCCACCTGGGGCCGGCGCCCTCCCCCGGGCGGGAAGATCCCCCGGCGGCCCCGGAGCCCTTCCGGCGCGCCCCCTCCCGGCAACGGTACGAGGACTCGGTCCGCCGGGCCAGGGAGCACATAGAGGCCGGGGACTGCTTCCAAGTGGTGCTCTCCCAGCGGGCCGAGCGCCGGACCGCCGCCGGAGCGGTCGACGTCTACCGCCGCCTGCGGCGGATCAACCCGTCCCCCTACCTGTTCCTCCTCGAGCTGGGAGAGCTGGCCGTCCTGGGGTCCTCGCCGGAGACCCTGGTCCGGGTGGAGGGGGGCCGGGCCCTGCTGAACCCCATCGCCGGGACCACGCCTCGGGGACCGGGGGACGCTGAAAGGCTTCTCGCGTCGGAGAAGGACCGCGCCGAGCACGTCATGCTGGTCGACCTGGGCCGCAACGACCTGTCGCGGGTCTGCCGGGCGGGGACGGTTCGGGTCGAGCGGCTCCTGGAGCCTGAGCGCTACTCGCACGTGACGCACCTCGTGTCCGAGGTGGCCGGAGAGGTCCGTCCGGGGATCGGCCCGTTCGACGTGCTCCGGGCGTGCTTCCCGGCCGGGACCGTCACCGGGGCGCCCAAGGTCCGGGCGATGCAGCTCATCTCCGAGATCGAGGGATACCGGCGCGGGATCTACGCCGGGGCGGTGGGCTACGCGCTCCCGGACGGGACCCTCGACACCTGCATCGCCATCCGGATGGTCGTTCTGGCCGGCGGGGTGGCCCACCTCCAGGCCGGCGCCGGCATCGTCGCGGACTCGGTCCCCGAGGCCGAGCACCGGGAGTGTCGGGCGAAGCTGGCGGCCCTCGAGGCCGCCATTACGCAGGCGGAGGTCACGTGATCGTCCTCGTCGACAACTACGACAGCTTCACGTACAACCTCGCCCACCTGCTGGAGGTGCTGGGCGGCGCGGTCACGGTCCTCCGCAACGACCGGGTCGACGCCGACGGCGTCCTGGCCCTTCGCCCGAGCCACCTGGTCATCTCGCCGGGGCCCGGCCGCCCCGAGGACGCCGGCTCGGTGATCCCCATCCTCCGGCGGGTGGCGCCCAGGGTCCCCACGCTCGGGGTCTGCCTCGGCCACCAGGCACTGGTGCGGGCCTTCGGGGGCGAGGTGGGCCCGGCCGGGCGGCTGGTCCACGGCAAGACGAGCCCGATCCGCCACGACGGGAGGCGCATCTTCCGAGGGCTGCCCACCCCGTTCGAGGCGGGGAGGTACCACTCGCTGGCGGCCACCCGGATCCCCGATGCCCTGGAGGTGTCGGCGGTGAGCGACGACGGCGAGGTGATGGCCGTTCGTCACCGGGAACTCTCCATCGACGGCGTCCAGTTCCACCCCGAGTCGGTGCTCACGCCGCTCGGGCACCGGGTCGTCAGGAACTTCCTGGAGGGAAGGAGGTGAGCGCAGTGATCGCGGAGACGCTGTCCCGGCTCCTGGAGGGCCGGGACCTGTCGCGGGCCGATGCCCGCGAGGCCATGGACGAGATCATGCGAGGGGAGGTGACCCCGGCCCAGATCGCGGGGTTCCTCGTCGCCCTGCGGATGAAGGGCGAGACGGCCGACGAGATCGCCGGGTGCGCGGAGGCCATGCGGGCTCACGTCCTGGCCGTCCGTCCGGCCCGGGCGGTGATCGACACCGCGGGGACGGGAGGCGACGGCGCCCGGACCCTGAACATCTCGACGGCCGCCGCGCTCGTGGCGGCGGCGGCCGGGGCGGCCGTGGCCAAGCACGGCAACCGGGCCGTCTCGTCGGCGTCGGGCTCGGCCGACGTGCTCGAGGCC
>JACQTL010000141.1 GCA_016210805.1 Actinomycetota bacterium
CACGTGGTGAACGCGGCCTCCCCCCGGAACCCGGGCAGCTTGCGGAGGGCCGACAGGAACGCGTCCTGGGCGGCGTCCCGGGCGTCCTCCTCCCGGCCGAGCATCCGGTAGGCCAGGTTGTAGACTCGGCGCTCGTGCCGGCGGACCAGCTCGGCGAACGCGCCCCGGTCCCCGGCCACGTAGCGCCGGACGAGCTCGTCGTCCCGCATCTCGCTCATCGGGGAGCCGTCCGGTCAGCCATCCGGTCCGAAGAGGTCGAGCTCGGCGACGGTCGCCCGGTTGGCGCCCTCGAACCGGACCACCGACGTCACCCACAAGAGGACGTACCGGCCGGTGCTGGGCTCGGCCAGGCTCTCGCGCATCTGCGACCCAGCCGTGAACGACTGGCCGGGCTGCTCGGCCAGGGCAACGGGGTCGTCCCCGATCCGGACCTCGAAGGACCAGCCCGGCGCCGGGGTGAGCAGGGCGAACCCGGTGACCGGCACGGACCCGCCCAGGTCGACCAGGATCCCCGTCCCCGGCTTCTGGCCCCCCCGGAACGTGAGGCCGGTGGTCCCCGGGGCGTTGAGGTCGTAGCCCTCCGTCTGCCAGTAGGTGGCCGGGTCGCCGTCGAAGGCCAGAGGAACGAGCTCCGGGCTCTCGCCCAGCGTGCCGAAGGGGTCGAAGTCCGTCACGGCGGCGGGCTGGTAGGCGCCGCCCAGGGCCGGGGGCGCGGCGGTGCCCGTGGCCGGCCCGTCCTCGGCCGGCTGGATCCCCAGGGGGCCGCCGAACTCCAGCCGGCCCAGCACGAGGCCCCAGACCACGGCCACGATCCCGGCCACCAGCACGATGAGCGGGACGAGCATCCAGGCCCGGAAGAAGGACTCCCCCCGCTCGGCGGCGGGCCGGGGCACCGTCGGGTCCGTGGGCGCCTCGGCCCGGCGGACCCGTTCGAGGGCCGCGGCCATCTCCTCTGCGGTCTGGAACCGGTCGCCGGGGTCCCGGGCCAGGGCCCGCACCACCACGGCCTCGAGCTGCCTGGGGATCCCCGGCACGACGGCCCGTGGAGGCATCGGATCGGCGGTGAGCCTCATCATGGCCTGGGCCAGGTCGGTCTCCGCCTCGAACGGCCGGCGCCCGGTGAGCAGCTCGTAGAGGATCACGCCCACCGAGTAGAGGTCCGAACGTCGGTCGACCTCCTTCCCGGCGACCTGCTCGGGGGAGAGGTAGGGGACGCTGCCCAGCACGCTGCCCGTCGTGGTCAGGTCGGCGCCGCCCACGTACGCCGCCCTGGCGATGCCGAAGTCGCTCACCTTGACCCGGCCCTCCCCGTCCATCAGCACGTTCCGGGGCTTCACGTCCCTGTGGACGATCCCCCGCTCGTGCGCGAAGCGCAGGGCCGTGAGCACGGACAGGACCACCGACACGGCCCGGGCCGGATCGACCGGCGCCTCCTCCCGGAGGAGCTCGGCCAGGGACCGGCCGGGGAGGAACTCCATGACGATGTATGGGCGGCCCCCCTCCTCCCCGGTGTCGAAGACGCTCACGACGTTGGGGTGGGTGAGCCGCGCGGCGGCCACGGCCTCGCGGGTGAACCGCTCGACGAAGCTCGGGTCCTCGGCCAGGTGGGGGTGGAGGAGCTTGACGGCCACCGGCCGGGAGAGGACCTCGTCGGTGGCCCGCCACACCGAGGCCATGCCCCCCGCTCCGGCCTCCTCCTCCACGAAGTAGCGGCCGGCCAGGACCGGTGGCGGCCTCGTGCCCCTCATGACGATGAGTCTAGCCCCGGGATCGGCCCGGACCGGGAGGCGGCGGGCCGAACGCCCTGGTCAGGGGGGGTCGGGGCGGGAGGGTCGGAGCACGGCGAGCCCCAGGGCCCCCGGGCCCAGGTGGGCCCCGAGCGCCGCGCCCATCAGCGTCACCGACGGCCGCACGCCGCACGCCTCCTCCAGCCGGGTGGCCAGCGCCTCGGCGTCGGGAGCGTCGCCGTGGCTGACCGCCGCGGCCCGCGCCGGACCGGACGCCCTGGCCACCAGCTCGTCGAGGGCCCGCCGCCTGGTCCGGGCCTTGGCCACCGGGACGGGGACGCCTCCCTCGAGCGTGAGGACCGGGCGGACCCGGAGGAGGTCGGAGAGCATCGCCCGGGCCGCCCCGAGCCGCCCGCCCCTCCGCAGGAACTCCACGGTCTCCAGGGCCACGTACACCTCCACGAGGGCCGCCGCGGCCTCCGCGGCCCCGGCCACCTCCTCGAGCCCTCCGCCCGCCGCTGCGGCATCCGCGGCCTGGAGCACGGCGAGCCCGAGCCCCGCGCCCACCAGGCGGGAGTCGATCACCCGGACCGGCACGCGTGCCCGCCCGGCGGCCGCCCTGGCGTTCTGGGCTGTGCCCGACAGCTCGCCGGACAGGTGCACCGAGACGACGCCGTCGGCGCCGGCCTCCGCCGACCGGGAGTAGGCCTCGGCGAAGGCGGCGGGGGGCGGGGACGCCGTGGTCGGGAAGGCGGTCCGGGCCCGGCGCCAGAAGTCCTCCGCCGAGATGTCCACGCCGCTCCGGCGGGAGTCCCCCTCGAACGTCACGACGAGGGGCACGACCTCGACCCGGTGGCCGACGGCGACGTCGGCGGGGAGGTCGGCGGCGCTGTCGGTCACGACCGCGACGGGCACCGTGCTACAGGGTCGGGGGCCGGGCGGTCTCCGTGGCCCTCACCACGGAGAGCTCGGCCAGGCTCCGCCACAGGCTCCGGTCGGCGCCCTTCCCCCGGGACCCCGCCTGGCACGTGGCCCTCGAGTCCAGCCGGTCGAGGACCAGGGTGCTCGCCTCCTTGCACAGGGTGATAGTGACCTGCCCGTCGGGGAGGAGGGTGAACTTCGTGATCCTGGCCGCCGGGTCGCGGTCGTCGACCAGCTTGGCGGCCGAGCTCTCCGCGCTGGCCGCGTTGCCGGTCCGCCGGAACGTGGCCGCCCCCTCCACCGCCGCGGCCTGGGCCAGGTCCTGGACCTGCAGGCGCGTGAACAGGATCGAGCCCCCTTCCACGAGGGCCAGCCCGGCGAGGGCCACGATGACCAGGAGGATGACGATCCCCTTGCCGACCAGGCCGAGCTCTTCGTCGCGAAGCCGGCTCATCGGCGGAACCGCCTGGAGAGGATCCCCTTCAACAGCTCCAGCTCCTCCATGCGAAGGACCAGGGCCGCCGCGAGGAACACGAGCAGTCCCACCGCCACCGATCCCGCCACCTGGGCCAGCTCCGCCGCCACCGTCGCGGTGCCCAGGAGGCGGCCGAGGCCCACGGACGTCCCCCAGGCCGCGGCGGCGGTCAGCCCCGCCCCGACCAGGACCTTGCCCAGGCCGGCCAGGAGGCGGCGGCCGTCCAGCCCGCCGAGGCGCCCCCGGATCACCACGATGGCCACCGCCGACGCGAACGTGTAGGCCACCGCGTGTCCCAGGGCCAGCCCCCGGACCCCCATGACCCCGAAGAGGACGATGTTCAGCACCGTGTTCAGGGCCACCGAGGCGATGTTGATGACCGCCGGGGTCCGCGTGTCCTGCATCGCGTAGAACGCCCGGAGGAGGAGCTGGAACGTCGAGAACGAGAAGAGCCCCAGCGAGAAGTAGAAGAGGACGCCGGCCACGAGGTCGGTGCTCTGCCCGGTGAACACGCCGTTCTCGAGGAGGAGGCGGACGATGGGCCGGGCCAGGACCAGGTAACCCAGGGCCGCGGGGATCACGATGAAGGCGCTCGCCCGGATCCCCCTGGCCAGGTAGGAGCGGAACCCGGCGCGGTCCTCCGCGGACCACCGCGACGACATCGCCGGCAGGAGGGCGGTCATTATCGAGACGGCGAAGATCGCGTGGGGGAGCTGGAACAGGATGAACGCCGCGGAGTAGGCGGCGTAGCCACCGGTCACGTCGCCGGCCAGGACGATGATGACCAGGTAGCCGAGCTGGTTGACCAGGACGTACACGAACGCCCACCGGGCCAGGCGGGCGATCCGCCGCACGGCCTCGTGGCGCCAGGCCCCCCGCCACGAGAACCGGAACCCCACCCGCCGGAGCGAGGGCCACAGGGCCGCCGTCATGGCCAGCACGCCGAGCGTGGTTCCCACGGCCAGGACGAGCTTCTGGGGCCCGGTGATCCCCCGGACCTCGATCGGCCCGTCGTGCATCGCGGCGAAGGTCAGGAAGGTCGCGATCACGACGAGGTTGTTGAGGACCGGGGCGAACATCGGCGCGGCGAACCGGCGGTGAGCGTTCAGGAGGCCGGTGGCCACCGCCCCCACGCCGTACAGCAGGATCTGGGGCATGAACCACTGGAGGAAGAACACGGCCAGGTCCTCGGCCGCCGCGCGCTCGGCCGGGGTGTAGTTGGCCATGTACAGGCGGATGATCCAGGGGGCCGCGAAGATGCCGATCAGGGTGATGGCCCCCAGGACGACCACGGCCACGGTGAGGACCGCCCTGGCCACCTCCCAGGCCTCCTCCCGGCCCCGGTTCTGGAGCCACTCCACGAACACGGGGACGAACACCGACGAGAGCACGGCGCCCAGGGCCAGCTCGTAGACGATGTTCGGGGTGGTGTTGGCCACGTTGTAGGCGTCGGCCAGCCGGCTCTCGGTGACCCCGATCGCGTAGGCCATGGCCGAGAGCCGCAGGAACCCGGTGAGCCGGGACAGCGCCGTGCCTGCCGACATCACCGCGGTGTTCCTGGCGAAGGCCGCCCCCGTGTCCTCCGGGTGCCTCCCCCGCTCGGCCGCCGCCGGGATCAGGTCCTCGTCCGTGGCAGGAACCTCCGTCCCCATCGGGCCAGGAGGAAGAGGGCCGCCCCCATGGTGATGAACAGGGCCACCCGGCTGTACGCCGTCGACCGGACGACCAGCTCGCCGGAGGCCAGGGGCTCACCGGACGGGGTCTCGATCCGCACGTCCACCGGGAACCGGCCGGTGGTCTGGGTCTCCACCCTGAAGGTCAGGGTCCGGGCCGGCTGGTCCAGCTCCACCTCCTGGACCGAGCCCCCCACGAACCGGAGGCGGGGGGAGGAGAGGCGGACCCGGACCCGGATGGGCTGCCCCGTCTCGTTGGTGACCCCCACGGGGATCACCCCGGTCCGCGAGGTCAGCGTGACCACGCCGGATGGATCCGTGCCGATCAGCCGGAACGTCGCGCGGACCCGCTCCTCCACCTCGTCGAGGAACCGGCCCCCCACGGCCTCCAGGCGGACGAACACGCCGGCCTCCGCGGTGAGCACCAGGGTGGTGAGCTCCTCGGGCACCGGGCTCTCCTCGACCAGGACCGACCGGTACGTGCGGATCAGGGCCCTGGCGTCGCGGAGCCGCGCGGCGTACTGGGCGGAGAACTCGCCGACCTCCCCGGGCGTGACCTGGACGGGGCGGTCCGGCGGGGGGACCCGGGAACCGATCCCCGAGGCCTTCACCGGGCGGAGCCAGGGGGCCCGGACGACCCCCCGCACGAACGGGCCGAAGAACCGGGGAGGGAGCGCCGCGTCGGCGGGGATCAGGATGGCGGTCCCCCGGATCTCGCCGGGCTGCTCCAGCCAGATCGCGGCGAGCTCCCCCAGGACGGCCTGGGCGCCCAGCCTGGGGTCGTCCCGGACCAGGCTGGCGCCGAGCAGGGCCGTGAGCCCGGGGTCGGGGACCACGGCGGTCAGGGTCCGGCCTCCTCCGAGGGCCACCCTGACGACGGGAGGCGGCGCGAAGCCCCGCTCCTGGGCCGGGACCTCGACGTCGTCCGAGTCGAGGAGCAGGACCCGGATCCCCTGCGTGGACAGCCGGCCCAGGCTGTGCTGGTCGACGACCCCGTCGGGCGGGTAGAACAGGCGCGGGTTCGGGGCCGTCCCGGCCAGCTCCTCCACGGCCCGCCACCCCCGTTGGAGCTGCTCGCGGAAGTCGCCCGGGACGTCCGCCCGGATCAGGGCGGGGAGCTCGGGTGCGGCGAACGGCATCGCCGCTACCTCGGCCAGCTCGGACCCGGCGATCGTGCGGATCCGCCCGAGGATCCGGGACGCGTCGGCCGCTCCGGCCTGTCCCTCCTGGACCTCGGCCACCTCCGGGCCGACCTGCACCCTGTACCCGCCCCGCATCCTGATCAGCTGGTCGAGGAGGGGCGGGGAGACCACGATGTCCACCGGCGCTGCCCTCGGCCCGCCGAGCATCGACGAGAGAGCGCCGATCTCGGCGGAGAGCGGGGCGCCCACGGCCACCGACCGCTCCACGGCCGGCGTGAGGAACAGCCCGTCGGGCCCGTAGGTCACCGGGACGTGGAGGACGAACGTCCAGGCCAGGTTGAGGGGCTGCTCAGGTTCCCGGGACAGGTAGACGGCCGGCGTGCGGAGCCGGGCCACGGCCAGTCCCTCACTGCGGAGCTCGACGGTGACCGGGTACACCCCGGTGGCGTGACGCCCGGCCTGCCGCAGGACGGCGGCCAGGTCCTCCTCCACCTCGATCCTCCGGGACTCGCCGGCGCGGAGCGCCCCCCCGATCGGCGTGGTCCGGATCGAGAGCGCGGGGGTGGCGTCGGCCGACAGCGACAGGGCGTACGCGCTCCGGGAGCCAACGCGGTCGGCCACGGTGACCGCGAGGGTCAGCTCGCGGAGCGAGACCGTCCCGACGTTCCGGGCCAGGACCGCGACCTGGAGGGGACGGCGCGGCTCGTTCCAGGGGGTCTGGCGGAGCAGCGAGAGCTCGACCCGGGCCTCGGGCACCGGATCGATGTCCTGGGCGACCGCCGGGGACAACGGGAACAGGCCGAGGACGAGGGCGAGGAGGGGAGCGAGCCGTCTCATCGCGGCCCGGCCATCGTACATCGCGGCCCTCCCCGCCCGGCCCCTATCCCGTCCGCTCCCCGAGCGCCGCCAGCGCGCGCTCCAGCACCTCCCGCTCGCTGGGGTAGGACGCCGTCGCCAGGGCCTCCCTCACCCCGAACCACCGGACCTCCTCCATCTCGTGGTCGTGGTCGGCCAGGTCGCCTCCCGTGGCCCGCAGGAGGAACACGTGGACGGTCTTCCTCACCCTCTCCCCCTCCCACACGTAGAAGTAGGACACCTCGCCGAGCGGGGCCTCGATCTCGGCCCACAGGCCGGTCTCCTCCCGGACCTCCCGGACGGCGGTCACCTCGGCCGTCTCGCCCTCCTCCACCAGCCCCTTGGGGAGTCCCCAGGCCAGGTCTCCGCGGCGGTTCCTCCGGGCGGCCAGCGCGATCTCGACCTCGCCTCCGGTGCGACGGTAGACCACGCCGCCGGCCGAGACCTCGGGTCGCGTCCTCACCCGCGTCCGGCGATCGGGGCCACCGCGGCGTCGGCCGCCCTGACCAGGTCGGCCCCCCTGATCTTCAGGAGGGCGGTGGCCTCCCCACCGTGGAAGTAGAGGACCTCGCGGGACGCCAGAAGCTCGTCGATCACCACCCGGAACGAGGACGGCAGTCCCACGGGAGGTATGGCCTCGGAGAGGTAGCCGGTCAGCTGGGAGGCCCTGGTCGGGTTCACCGCCGAGAGGTCGTCGCGGGAGAGGGCGGAGGCCACCCGTTCCAGGTCGGGCTCCCGGTCCGAGGCCACCAGGGCGGCCACGGGGCCGCCCTCGCCCTCCAGCACCACGACCTTGCCGACCTGGGAGGCGGGGAGGTCGAGCACGGCGGCGATCCGCTCGGCAGAGCGGAGCCGGCCCCCGGCCGCCATGAGCTCGTGGGGCACGTCCCGCTCGACGAGGTGGTTGTGCACGTCCACGCTCGAGCGCATGGCCGCAGTATCGCAGGGCCCCGGCGGGGGATGGTCGCGGGCGGAGGCGGGCGCGCCGGCGCGGGAGGCTCGTCTACGGCCGGCTGGGCGGGATCCGGGTCAGCGGGAGCCGCCCTTGCGGCCGATCCGCTGGTAGAACTCGATCCCGTAGCGCTTCTTGGTGGTGTCGCCGCCCTTCTTGCCGCCGATCCGCCCGATCTTCCCGAAGAACTCCTCGCCGTAGCGTTGCTTGGTGGTCAGGCCACCCTTCCGGCCGGCCTCCGCGCGCGTCATCTTGGTCGGTTCCCTGGCCACGTCGCACCTCCACCTCGTCCAGTGGTCGGCCCGCCGGTCCACCCGACCGGCTCGCTCAGGTTGCTTTTCCCATCGCACGGCTTTCCATTCCTGCGATCTGCCCGGATCGGTCGGACCGGACGATCCGGGCGGGGTGCCGCCGTGCCCGCCGGCCACCCTCAAGCCCGGCCCCCGGACACCCGAGAACTGGAGGGAGCCATGGCCACGGCAGTCGACTTCCTCCGCTACATGGTCGAGGTGGGCGCGAGCGACCTCCACCTCAAGGCCGGCAACGTGCCGTTCGTCCGCGTGGACGGCGCCCTCCAGCCCTGCCCGTTCCCCACGCTCACCCCGGCCGACACGGACTCCCTGGCCTCGTCCCTCCTGCCCGAGCGCAAGTCCAGCGAGTTCATGGCCATGAGCGAGGCGGACTTCGGCTACTCGCTCCTGGGGGTCGGCCGGTTCCGGGTGAACGTGTTCCGCCAGAGGGGGATGGTGGGGATCGCGATCCGGCGGGTCCGGTCCGAGATCCCCACGTTCGAGGAGCTCCGCGTCCCGCCCGTGGTCCGCGAGCTCGCCGACCTCCCCCGGGGCCTCGTCCTGGTCACCGGGCCGACCGGCACCGGGAAGACCACCACGATCGCGGCGATCATCGGCCACATCAACGCGACCCGGCGGACCCACATCGTGACGATCGAGGACCCGATCGAGGTGGTCCAGGAGGACCACCTGTCGATCATCGACCAGCGGGAGGTCGGCGTGGACACGCTGTCCTACTCGGCGGGGCTCAAGCACGTCGTCCGCCAGGACCCCGACGTGATCTTCCTCGGGGAGATCCGGGACCACGAGACGGTCGAGGCGGCGATCCAGGCCGCCGAGACCGGGCACCTGGTCATCAGCACGCTGCACACGATCGACGCGACGGAGACCGTGAACAGGGTCATCGACCTGTAC
>JACQTL010000015.1 GCA_016210805.1 Actinomycetota bacterium
ACCCCGGGGTCTGGGAACGCAGGCAGGCGTGAGCCGCCACGCGCCGCTCGTGGCCGTCCCCGCGTACCGGCTGCGGGAGGGCCGGGTCACCCGGTGACCGTCCTCACCTCCGGCGCCCGGCCGCCCTCCACGCGCCTTCGGGGGTCCGGGAAGCCCCGTCCTCAGCGACCCTCTGCGGCCTCACCCATCAGCGGGAGGACCGCGTTCGGCCTCTTTACAGCTTGAACCGGCCGGTAACCCTCCTTATGCTTCCGGCGTCTTCCCCGTTGCGAGGTGGCCAGGGGGTCCGCCTGGAGGGGGGCGTGGTTCCCGGCCCGGCGACGAAAGGAGTCGCGGATGGCGACGACCACGGCACCGCCAGGGGCGACGTCAGGGCTCGATCGCTTCTTCCACATCTCGGAGCGCGGATCCTCCGTGCGCACGGAGCTGATCGCGGGGGCGGCCACTTGGCTGACCATGGCCTACATCCTCGTGGTCAACCCCCAGATCCTCTCCGCGCTCCCCGACCGGAACGGGCTCCAGCTGGACTTCAAGCAGCTGGTAACCGTGACCGCCCTGGCCGCCGGGGTCCTCACCCTGGCCATGGGCTTCGTCACCAACTACCCGTTCGCGATGGCCGCGGGGCTCGGCCTGAACGCGTTCGTGGCGTTCACGCTGGTCGGCGCGGCCGGGCTCTCGTGGCCAGAGGCCATGGGCGTGATCGTGATCGAGGGCCTGGTGATCGCGGCCCTCGTGCTCACGGGGTTCCGGGAGGCCGTGCTGAACGCGATACCGATGGACCTGAAGAGGGCCATCGGTATAGGCATCGGTCTCTTCATCGCCTTCATCGGCCTCGTGAACGCGGGGATCGTCGTGCCCGGCCAGGGGACCATCGTCACCCTGAACGCCGACCTGACCACGCTGAACATCCTGACGTTCGTCGTGGGGTTCGCCATCACGGGCGCGCTCGTGGCCAGGCGGACCAAGGGCGCGCTGCTGATCGGGATCGTGGCGACCACGATCGTGGCGAGCATCATCAACGCGATCTCGGACAACCCGAGCCTGTTCCCGCCCGGCGTGGCCACCTGGCCCGACAGCGTCGGGCAGACGCCGGACTTCGGCCTGATCGGCGACTTCTCGTTCGCGAACCTGTTCAACGGCGAGGTCGTCGCAGTGGCCACCGCCTTCGCCCTGATCATCTCGGTCATGCTGTC
Organism: Actinomycetota bacterium; assembly: GCA_016210805.1. Lineage (GTDB taxonomy): Bacteria > Actinomycetota > UBA4738 > UBA4738 > JACQTL01. The sequence continues at coordinate 1,194 of JACQTL010000015.1, forward strand.
GGACTTCTTCGACACGATGGGGACCGTGATCGGGGTCGGCGGAGAGGCCAAGCTGCTCGACAGGGACGGGCGGCTCCCGGGGATCCAGAAGGTCCTGTTCGTGGACTCGCTGGGCGCGGCCCTGGGCGGGGCGGTCTCGGCGTCCTCGAACACGACCTACATCGAGAGCGCGGCCGGGGTGTCGGAGGGCGGCAGGACAGGGCTCACGGCGGTGGTCGTGGGCGTCCTGTTCCTCGTGTCGATGTTCCTGGCCCCGCTGGCCGGCGTGGTGCCCTCCGAGGCCACGGCGCCGGTGCTCGTCATCGTGGGGTACTTCATGATGACGATCGTCAAGGACATCGACTGGACCGACCCCGGGTCGGGCATCCCCGTGCTCCTCACGATGATCGTGATGCCGCTCACTTTCAGCATCACGAACGGCGTGGGCGCCGGGTTCGTGTCCTACGCGGTGATCCGCGCGCTCCAGGGGCGGTGGAAGGACGTCCACTGGCTGCTCTGGATCGTGTCCGCGGTGTTCGTCTGGTACTTCGTCGAGGGGCTGGTGCCTCTCGGCTGAGGCCGGGCGGATCGCTCGATTCGGCGTGGGCCGGGGCTCGTCCCCGGCCCACCCGCTTCCCGGGCTACCCGATCACGCGGAGGTGCTCGCCCAGGTCGATGGGCGGCCGGGGCGGGGGCTCTCCGGCGGGCATCGGGCCCGCGGCCACCGCGCCCAGGGGGATCCACTCGTCCCCGAGGCCCAGGGCCTCCCTGGTTTCCTCCTTGCAGAAGAGGGTCGAGCTGATCCAGCAGCTCGCGTAGCCCTGGGCGTGGAGGGCGAGTAGCAGGTTCTGGATCGCGGCCCCCCCGGAAAGCAGGAACATCTCCCGCTCGGCCGCGGCCCGCTCCTCGTCCGGATAGGCGTGGGCCCCTCGCAGGCGCATGCAGGGGACGACCAGCGCGGGGGCTCCGGCGAGGACGGCGTCGGACCTGGACAGTCGCCGCTCGATCACGCGGTCGGGGGTCCCGTCCCCCCGGAGGTCGCGGACCCAGGCGTCGGCCATCGCCCCCAGCAGGCGCCGCCTGGCCGCCGCCGACCCGAGCGCCGCGAACAGCCACGGGCGCGTGTGGTGGGGGGCCGGAGCGGTGCACGCCGCACGGACCGCCTCCTCCAGCACCTCCCGGGGAACGGGCCCCTCCCCGAAGGAGCGGATCGTCCGCCGGGACGAGATCGAGAGGAGGGCCGACTCCCTGAACAGGTCCTCGTCCGCGGGCCGAACCACGTCGGAGCCCCTCCCGGGCGGCGCCTCCGCCTCCACGCCTCGGACCAGGGCGGCCGGGATCCCGTCCGCCTTGCCCATCACGATGCCGGCCGCCGCGGCCACCTGGTCGGCCAGGGCCACCACGGTCGCCTCCAGGATCCGCCCGGTGCGGTCCGGGGTCCCCCGGAGGTCGACGAGGGCGGGCAGCCCGGCTACGCCGACCGCCACGTCCACCAGGCCCCGGCGCCACGGCCGGCCGAACGTGTCGGTGACCACGACGCCGATCCTGGCTCCGGTGGCCGCCTCCAGGGCGGCCCGGATCCGCTCCGCGGAGCCGTCCGGGTCCTCTGGGAGGAGCGTGAGGAACCCTGCCGCCACGTTCGAGGCGTCGACCCCGGCGTTCGCGCACACGAGGCCGTGGCTGGTCTCGGCGATCACCAGGTCGCCCCGCCTGGCCACCACGCGCCGGGTCTCCCGAGCGATCCACGCCGCCCGGCCGGCGCCCTCCTCGGGGACCACCCGGCCCTCCGCCTTGGACACGACCTTCTGGGTGACCGCCAGGACGTCGCCGTCCCGGGCGCCCAGCGGCTCCAGGGCCGAGGCGAGGATGGCCCCCAGGTCGTCTCCCGGCTCGACTTCGGGGATCCCGGGGACCGGGAGGACCGACACGCTCCGGGAGGTCATCGTCCGAGCGCCGCCCGGAGGGCCACCCGGGCCAGGGCCTCCGCGGCGGCGTCGTCGACCATGATCGTGTCGGTCACGGCCACCCGGAGCCCCATGCCCTCCACCCGCCCGGCCAGCCGGGCATCCCGGTGGTCGATCACCCAGCCACCCAGCAGGCCCGCGTAGTGCTCCGCGACCCCGGCCGCCGAGACCTCAACGCCCGCCGCGGGGAGCAGCCGGTCGGCCATGCCCCGCAGCGGGGCGCCGCCCACGATGGGGGACACTCCGGCCACCCGATCCCGTCGGGCGGCGACCGCCTCGCGGATCCCCGGCACGGCGAGGATGGGGTCGATCGAGGCGATCGGGTTCGAGGGGCAGATGAGGACCGCGCCGGCGGCCGCGATCGCCTCGAGGACCCCGGGCCCCGGGCGGGCCGCCAGGGCCCCCGCGAACCGGACCTCCTTGACCTGGTCGGCGGCGCCCCGCTGCACCCAGTACTCCTGGAAGTGGAGGTCTAAAGGCTCTCCCTCCTGGCCGGCCACCTCGACGCGGGTCTCAACGAGGTCGTCGGTCATGGGTAGGATCCGGGCGTCTATCCCGAACCGGGCGGCGACGTGGCTCGTGGCCTCCGACAGGGGCACGCCCCGGTCGAGCAGCGAGGTCCGGTGGAGGTGGGTGGCCAGGTCCAGGTCGCCCAGCCCGAACCAGGAGTCGGCCGCGCCGAAGGCCCGGAGCTCCTCCGTGGCCCGGAAAGTCTCGCCCTCCCGGCCCCACCCCCGGTCCCGGTCGGCCCGCCCGGCCAGCCAGTAGGTCACGGAGTCGAGGTCGGGGGAGACGTGCAGCCCGTGGAACCGCCGGTCGTCCCCCGTGTTCACCACCACGGTCACGTCGTGAGCCGGAACGGCACGGACCAGCCCGCGGAGGAACTTCCCCGCGCCCACCCCACCGGCCAGCGCCACGATCGCCATGCTGTCCGACAAGCGTAGTAGGCTCGGCCGCGAGGATGACCGCCCCCGACTCTCCGCACTACCGCCGGATCGGACGCGCCCTGGCGCGGGCCGAAGCGGGCAAGGCGCTCTCGGTCGACGAGGCCGCGGCGCTGTTCTCGGCCCGGGACGGCGACCTGGAGCGGCTCATGGCCGTCGCCGCGCGGCTGCGGGACCTGGGGCACGGCGGGACCATCACCTACTCCCGCAAGGTCTTCATCCCGCTCACGATGCTCTGCCGGGACCACTGCCACTACTGCACGTTCGCCAAGCCCCCCGCCCGGCTGGAGCAGCCGTACCTCACGCCCGAGCAGGTCGTGGCCATCGCGGAGGCCGGGCGGAAGCTGGGCTGCAAGGAGGCCCTCTTCACCCTGGGCGACCGTCCCGAGGAGCGCTACGCCGTGGCCGCCGGATGGCTGGAGGAGCGCGGGTACCGATCCACGCTCGAGTACCTGCGCGCGGTGGCCGTCCGGGTGATCGAGGAGACGGGCCTGCTCCCGCACCTGAACCCGGGGGTCATGTCGTGGGAGGACATGAGCCGCCTCAAGCACGTGGCGCCATCCATGGGCCTGATGCTCGAGACGGCCTCGGACCGCCTCTCCGAGAAGGGTGGACCCCACTTCGGCTCTCCGGACAAGGTCCCCGCCGTCCGCCTCCGGACGATCGAGGACGCCGGACGCCTGTCGATCCCGTTCACCACGGGGATCCTGGTGGGGATCGGAGAGACCGAGCGCGAGCGGGCCGAGGCCCTGTTCGCGATCCGCGACCTCCACCGGCGCTACCGCCACGTCCAGGAGGTCATCGTCCAGAACTTCAGGGCCAAGCCCGGCACCGCCATGCAGGCCGCCCCGGAGCCGGGTCCCGAGGAGTTCCTGGCCGCCGTGGCCGCGGCCAGGGTGATCCTGGGCCCCCGGATGCACCTCCAGGCCCCTCCCAACCTCTCCGACCCCTGGTACCCGCGGCTGATCGAGGCCGGCATCGACGACTGGGGCGGGGTCTCGCCCCTCACCCCCGACCACGTGAACCCGGAGGCCCCCTGGCCCCGGCTCGACGCCCTGGCCGCCCGGACGGCGGAGAGGGGATACGAGCTGCGGCAGCGGCTGACCGTGTACCCGGAATACGTCCTCCGCCCGGACCCCTGGATCGCCGGGAGGATGCAGGGTCCCGTCGCCGCCCTGGCCGGAGGGGACGGCTACCCGCGGTCGGAGGACCTGATCCCCGAGCCGGTCCCCTGGCAGGACCCGGACGTCCAGTGGAAGCCCCGCACGACCGACCTCGCGTTCTCCAAGGGGGCGGGAGCCGGTCTCCGGGAGGACGCCGTCCACGTGTACGGGGACATGGCCGAGATCGCCACGACGCGCCGGTGGGCCGGCCGGCGGGTAGATCCCGCCCGGCTCGATGCGGACCTCCGGTCCGGGCTGGCCAAGGCGGAGGGCGGGCGGCCGGACGACATCACCGAGGGCGAGGCCCTGGCCTTCTTCGACGCGACGGGGGAGGGGCTCGAGGCGCTGTGCCGGGTGGCCGACGATCTCCGGCGCGAGGCCGTGGGCGACGAGGTCACCTATGTCGTGAACCGGAACATCAACTTCACGAACGTGTGCTACACGGGGTGCCGGTTCTGCGCGTTCGCCCAGCGGGAGGTCGATCCGGAGTCCTACACGCTCAGGCTCGAGGAGGTGGCCGACCGGGCCGAGGAGGCCTGGTCCTACGGAGCCACCGAGGTGTGCATGCAGGGCGGCCTCCACCCCAGCCTCCCCGGCGAGTTCTACTTCCAGCTCCTCGACGCCGTGAAGCGGCGGGTGCCGGACATGCACGTCCACGCGTTCAGCCCGATGGAGGTCCTGAACGGATCTGCCCGCCTGGGCATCTCGTTCCGAGAGTTCCTGGAGGAATGCAAGGGGCACGGCCTGGGGACCATCCCCGGCACGGCGGCCGAGATCCTGGACGACGACGTGCGCTGGGCGCTCACGAAAGGGAAGCTGCCCGCCGACTCGTGGGAGGAGATCGTGAAGACGGCCC
>JACQTL010000142.1 GCA_016210805.1 Actinomycetota bacterium
GCCCACGACCGTGGCCAGGGCCACGGCGGACGTCTTCACGTACCAGCTCGCGTCGATATCGGCGAGCGCGTGGAAGATCCAGCCCTCCGCCACGACCGAGACGGCGATCTGGGCCCGGATGAACAGGGCCTTCACCAACGAGAGCTCGCGGCGGAGCTCCCGGGGGTCGCTGGTCCCCAGGAACGTGACGGCGCCGGCCACGTGCGCCGGGTACACCAGCGCGACGGCGAGCTGCAGCGGGAAGCTCAGGCTGAAGTGCAGGTTGGACCCGAACGTGAGGGGCATGAGGTCGACGATCGCGATCGCGACCAGCCAGAGCAGCAGCATCGGCGACCGGAAGGCGTCCGGCTCGCGCCATCCGGCCCATACCGCGAAGGCCAGGAAGGGCAGGATCACGGCGGCCTGGTAGGCCATCAGGGCCCCGGGGCGGCGGGGCCGCTCGGCCGGCGGGCGGCTCACGCGGCCACCTGGGCCACCCGGTCGGCCCGGCGCTCCGGCCGGCGCTCCCGGCGCATCGAGGCGGCCACGAGCCAGGCCAGCCCCGAGGCGGTGGCCAGGTCGCCCACCGAGAGGACCTGGCGGACGGGGGGCCCGATCGCGATCACGTCGCCCAGGAAGGCCAGCACGTCCCCTTCCCCGGCCAGGTGGTGCTTCACCGCCCGGCCGGACGCCAGCGCCTCCAGCGTGTCGGCCTGGCCCGAGGCGACCAGCGCCGTGCGGGAGACGGGCATCCCCCCGTTCGGCGCGATCACGGCCAGGTTGAGCAGGAGCCCCAGGACGATGAGGGGGAAACCCGGGGCCCTGAGGTTCCCGATGCAGAACACGAGCAGGACCGCGAACGAGAGGAGCAGCAGCCAGAGCGCCGCCCCTGCGGCCTCCGCGGGGAGGGGCAGGACCTGGAGGACCAGCCCGGCCAGGGCCAGCCCCGACCAGCGGACCGGCGGACGGGAGAGCCCCGAGAACCGCCCGCCGAGCGCGAGCCCGAGCAGGCACCCGATAAGAAGAGCGATCGCGGCGAGCTTCATCGGCGTGAGGAGGGGTGCGGGTGGCCGGCCCCCGCTGACGGGGGCCGGCCACTCGATCCTCAGCCCTACGGCTTCCAGCCAGCCCCGATACCGATGGCCAGCGCGGCCAGCCAGCTGAGCGCGTACAGCAGTCGACGGACCTTCATCGAACCTCCCTTTCCTCGTCGGCGGACGCCCGCGGGCGCCGTCCTCGCTCCGCGTGCCTCAGGGCCTCCACTTCGCCCCTCCGGCAAGCAACAGCGTCGCCAGCGAGATCGTGGACAGGATGAGCGGGCGCATCTTCCTCCACAGCTCCAAGTCCACCACCTCCTTCCGCGAGGGGTATCGGGAAGGCTCACCCCTTCATGGAGGGGCCATGGGTCGAGAGGTCCACCAGGAGGAGGTGATGTCGACGGGGCCAGAGGTCTTACCCGGTACCGGGTACGGCGGCCCTGGGTCCCCGCCGGGAGCGGGTATACAGTGATGCGCGCCACGACCGGAGAAGGCGCGAGCGTGATCGATCGCGGGTTCCTGCGGCGCCCGGGACTGATCCTCCCGGCGACCCTGGCCCCGATGGGGGAGGCGCTGCTGGCGCTCGTCCTCGGACCGGCCAACGGGGTGGCCCTGGCCCCCCAGATCACCGCACCCCCGCCCCTCGACCTGTTCCACGACCTCAGGTGGATCTCCGTCTACCACGACTCCTGGCTGACCCTTGGACTGGAGCTCGCCGCGCTGCTCGTGCTCCGGGCCCTGTGGGTCGGCTGGGTGGTGGACAGGTCGTGGCCGGTGGGGGCGGCCGGGGGGGAGGGCAGCCCCGGGATGTGGAGGTCGTTCCGTCGAGGGCTCCTCTACTACAGCGTCGCGATGGTCCTCCTCCTCCCCTCCGTCGTGCTCCTGTTCGGCCTGGCCTTCACCCACCTCTCCTTCCTGTTCTTCGCCGCCGTGCCGCCCGCCCTGGCCCTGGCGGTCGTGCTCCACCACGGCGCCACCGGGCAGGGGCGCGGGCGGTGGTGGTGGCGGCCGTCCTGGCGCGGGGCGGCCTGGATCCTGGGGTCGTTCGCCTGGCTCACCGCGGCCGGGGGCGTCGCCGGATCGGTCCCCGCACCGATCGCCGTGCTGGTGGCCGGGGCGGCCGGCCTCGCCAACGCCAGGGCCTGGTACGGGCTCGTCCGCGACTACACCGTGCGGCCCCGCCGCCGCCCGCTCCGGGCGCTGGCCCCCGCCCTGGTCGGGGCGATCTTCGCGTTCGTGCTCGGGGGGACGACGATCGGCTTCGCCGTGGCCATGGACGACCAGGCCCCGGCCGGGGTCTCCCACCGGCCAGCGTGGGCCTCGGGTCCGGCCGGCCGGCCCGTGCTCGTGGCCGCGGGCTTCCACAGCTCGCTCAGGCCCGGTGCGCCACTCCCCCTCCCCCCCGGCTTCGAGGGCCACCGGTTCTCCTACGTGGGGGTGGACCGGTCCGGGAACCCGCTGCCCTACTCCGCGGCCGACACGCAGCAGTCCCTGATCGTGTCGGCCACTCGGATGGCGGAGCAAGTCGAGGCCCTCGCCGCCGCCTACGGGAAGCCGGTCACGATCGTCGCCGAGAGCCAGGGGGCCCTGGTGGCCCGGGCCTACCTCACCGTGCTGGCC
>JACQTL010000148.1 GCA_016210805.1 Actinomycetota bacterium
GCGTAGATCTCCCGCCCCCACCGCGTGTACGCGAGGAAGAGCCCGATGATCACGAACACCCCTATCGTCACAAGGCTGAACGGTGAGAACAGGAACAGCTGGTGCTTCACCACTTTAGCGATGGCCAGGTCGGGGACCACCACCGTGTCCTCGCCCGAGATCACGAACGCGAGCCCCCGCAGGGCGATCAGCGAGCCCAGCGTGAAGACGATCGAGGCGATCCGGAGCCTGTAGATGGCGTAGCCCTGGAGCGCCCCGAACGTGGCCCCCACCGCGGTGACCAGGACCACCGAGGGGACCAGCCCGAGGTCGGCCCACATCACGGCCAGGATCCCGGCCACCGCGGCCGCCGACCCGACCGACAGGTCGAGCTCGCCGGCGATGATGGTGAGCCCCACGGCCAGGGCGGCCAGGCCCAGGGAGGCGAACCCCTCGAAGATCGTGAAGACGTTGTTCACGGTGAAGAACCGCTCCAGGGAGAGCGCGAAGTACACGAAGATCGCGGCGGCGAGCAGGAGCCTCGACCCGAGGACCCTCCCGACCCGCGGGCGGCGCAGCCGCATCACGTCGCCCTCCGCCGCATCGCGTTGAACACGCTGACCCCCACGAGCACCGCCAGGCCGACCAGCAGCACGCGGAAGCCGTAGCTGTACCCGCGGAGGACCATCAGGTTGTCGAGGCCGGCGATGAACACGGCCCCCAGCGCCGTGCGGAACATCGAGCCCTCCCCGCCGGAGATCGCCGCGCCGCCCACCAGCACGGCCGCGATCGCGTTGATGTTCAGCTCGGGGACCTGCTGGGTGATGCCCTGCCCGACCTGGGCCGCGGTGAACATGCCGGCGAGCCCGGCGCCGAGCGACGCGAGGGCGAAGACGACCACGGCCACCGTGCCTCGCCGTATGCCGACCGCGGCCGCGGCAGCGGCGTTCGCCCCCGCCAGGGTCACCTTCCGGCCGAACGGCGTCTTGGCCAGCGCCACCGCGGCGATCACCGTGAGCACCACGAAGGCGTAGGTCTGGTTGGGGATCCCGAACGGGCGGCCCCGCCCCAGCCAGCTCGCGGCGTCGGAGCCGACCCGCACCGTCTTGTTGTCGGTGACCACCGCGGCCAGCCCGAACAGCGTCGCCCCGGCCGCCAGCGTCGTGATGATCGGGTTGGCCCCCGCCGCGACCACGAGGCCCTGGAGGACCCCCACGGTGAACGCGAAGGCGAGCGTCACGCCGACGGCCGCGGCGACCCCCCAGTCCTGCGAGATCGCGAAGGAGAACACGATCGCGCTGAACGAGGCGGTCTCGCCCACCGACAGCGAGAAGTAGTTCCCGGAGATGGTCACGAACGTCATCCCCAGGGCCACGATCCCGATGATCGAGGCGGAGCGCACGATGATCAGGGCGTTGTTGACCGTCACGAACTTCGGCGTCGTGATCCAGCCGATCACCAGGAGGGCGGCCACCGCCGCGGCCACCGCCGCGGGCACGCGCCAGGGGACCACCTTCGGCTCGAGGAGGCTCTCCAGGTCACCGGCCACCGGAGGGGCCGGCTCGTCGGGGGCCAGATCGACGCCTCGGGGGTCGGTCACGCCGCCCCCTCGCCCGAGGCCACGGGGTGCATGACGTCGCGCATCACCCGCGCGGCGTCCGTGTCGCCGGCGGGCGTCGAGCTCACCAGGCGGCCCCGGTAGAACGTCACTATCGTGTCCGAGAGGCCCAGGACCTCCTGGATGTCCGAGGACGCGAAGACGACGGCGAGCCCGGCCTCCGCCAGGCGCCGGAGGTGCCCGTAGATCTCGGCCCGGGCGCCGACGTCCACCCCTCGGGTCGGCTCGTCGACGAGCAGCACCGCCGGGCGCCGGCCGATCCACTTGCCCAGGGCGACCTTCTGCTGGTTGCCCCCGGAGAGGTTCCCGGCCGCGGAGCCCAGACGGCGCCGGTCGATCCGGAAGACCTCCGCCACCCCGGAGGTCAGCCGCCGCTCCGCCCGCCGGCTGAGCCAACCCCCGGAGGACACGAGGTCGAGGGACGGGGAGGACAGGTTCTCGAGCACCGAGCGGATCAGGAACAGCCCGTCCTGCTTGCGGTCGGCGGAGCAGTAGGCGATGCCGGCCCCGACCGCCAGGCCGACCGCGTGGGGGGGCACGGGGGTGTCGCCCACCAGGACCTCGCCCGCGCGGGGCTGCGCGCCGGCCACGGCCTGGAGCAGCGAGGTGGCGCCGCTCCCCAGCTGGCCGGCCAGCCCGACGATCTCGCCGGCCCGAACGGCGAGCCGCACGGGGGCGGCCAGCCCGGCCGCGCTCACGTCCTCGACCGAGAGGACCACCTCCCCGAGCCCGGACGCCCTGGGCGGGTAGAGGTGGTCGAGCGGCACCCCCAGCATCCGCTCGACTAGCGCGTCGAGGTCGAGCTGCGAGACCGGCGTGGGCGGATGGCTCCGCCCGTCGCGGAACACGGTGACCCTGTCGGCCAGCTCGAAGACCTCGGCCAGGCGGTGGGTGACGTAGATCACCGAGCGCCCCTCGTCGCGGACCGTGCGGACGACCTGCATGACCCGGGCGATCTCGCGGTCGGACAGCGCCGCGGTGGGCTCGTCCAGGATCAGGACGCGCGCGTCCCGGGCCAGCAGGCGGGCCACCTCGACCAGCTGCCGCTCCGCGACCTTCAGCCACGAGGCGGGGCGAGCGGCCGGGATCCCTCCCAGACCGACCATCTCCAGGAAGGGGGCGGCCATCTCGGCGAGGCGACCGGGCGTGCGCCACCTCCCGACGCGCGTGTTCCCCAGGAACACGTTCTCCGCGATCGAGAGGGTGGGGACGAGCGAGAGCTCCTGCTGCACGACGGCGATCCCGGCGTCGCCGGCCTTGCCCGGGGTGGACAGGTCGGCCTCCCGGCCGTCGATCAGGATCCGCCCGGCCTCCGGTCGGTGGAGCCCGACCAGGATCTTGACCAGGGTGCTCTTCCCGGCGCCGTTCTCCCCGACCAGGGCCATGACCTCGCCGGCCCGGAGCTCGAAGTCGACCTCGGACAGCGCCCGGATCGAGCCGAACGTCCTGGAGACCCCCTCCATCGACAGGAGGGGCGCCGCCTCGCTCCCGTCCGGACCCGCCACCCTGCCCTCGCGCCCGCTCAGTCCGTCCAGGTCTCCCCCCGGAGCCAGGCGTTCATCCCGGCCTCACGGGACTGATCGATGAACTCGAGCCTCGTCCCGTGCATCTCCTCGGGCGCCGTGTAGACGGCGATGATCCGCCCCTCCGGGGTCCACTGGGTGGCCTCCCGGCGCAGGCCCTTCCCGACGAGCTCCTCGATCAGACCCTCGCAGTCGGGATCGTACAGCCCGACGTGGTGGAGGCCGAGGTTGGCCGTGCCGTACAGGCCCTCGTCCTGGGCCTCCAGGAGCTCGACGTATGGAGGACCCTGCCTGGCCCAGGTGATGTTCAGGTCGAGGACCCGTCGCCCGCCGGCGTCGTCGAAGTCGTCGACGTGGGCGACGGCCGGCTCCATGAAGTCGAGCCTGAGCACGTCGGAGAACCGGGCCATCGCCTCGCGCATGTCGGGGACGAGGATGCCCACGTGGAAGAAGTTCCTGGCCGTCATCCCGCCCCCCTAGAAGCTCACCATCTCGCCGCCGGTCAGGTTGATCGCGGCTCCGGTCGTGAAGGAGCAGTCGTCCGAGGCCAGGAACACGCACATCCGCCCGATGTCGTCCGGCGTGCCCAGCCGCTTCATCGGGATCGTGGCCTCCTTGTCGGAGATCATCTGCTCGAGCGTCATGTTCTCGGTGAGGTAGCCGCTCATCCCCGTCCGGGTCATGTTCGTGAGCATCGTCCCCGGACAGATCGCGTTCACCTGGATGTTCCAGGGCGCCAGCTCGACGGCCAGGACCTGGGTCAGCCCGATCACCGCCGCCTTGGATGCCGAGTACACGCCCCAGTCGGGCCAGGCCACCTTGCCGACCTGCGAAGCCGTGTTGACGATGCGCCCCCGCCCTCGCTCCTTCATCACGGGCGCGGCGGCCCGGGTGCAGGCGATGACCCCCCGGACGTTGACCGCGAGGACCCTGTCGATCACCTCGTCGGAGGTGTCGACCACATGGGCGATCGGCTGGGATACGCCGGCGTTGTTGACCAGGATGTCGATGGCCCCGTACTCC
>JACQTL010000149.1 GCA_016210805.1 Actinomycetota bacterium
CCGCCGGATGCAGATCGTTTTTCAAGATCCCTACAGCTCGCTCAACCCGCGGATGACGATCGGCCAAATCGTCGGCGAGCCGATCGACGTCCACGGTCTGGCGCGCAACGGCCGGGAATCGCGCGAACGGGTGGCGGAGCTGCTCAAGGTGGTGGGATTGAATCCATTGATGGCCCGCCGCTATCCCCACGAGCTTTCCGGCGGGCAGCGCCAGCGGGTCGGGGTGGCGCGGGCCCTCGCCGTGGATCCCCCGGTGCTCCTGATGGACGAGCCGTTCGGCGCGGTGGACCCGATCATCAGGGCCCGGCTCCAGGACCAGTTCCTGGAGATCCAGGACCGGCTGCGCAAGACCGTGGTGTTCGTCACCCACGACATCGACGAGGCCATCAAGATGGCCGACCGGATCGCGATCCTGAACATCGGGGGGGTCATCGAGCAGTACGCGCCCCCCGAGGAGATCCTCCGGGAGCCGGCCAACGCGTTCGTCGAGGAGTTCGTGGGCGCCGAGCGCGGGCTGAAGCGCCTGGCCCTCCTCCAGGTGTCCGAGGCCGAGCTGGTGGCCGGACCCGTCGTCGCTCCCTCGGCCACGCCGGACGAGGCCCGGGGGGTGATGAAGGACTCCGGGTACGACTGGGTCACGGTGGTGGACGGCGGGCGGCTCCTGGGGTGGGTGGACGGGGCTGCCCTGGACGGGGTGGACGCCGTGGGCCGGGCCTCCCCGCGGCCCTTCAGCGCCACGGTGACCCGGGGGAGCTCGCTCCGCCAGGCCCTCGACGCGATCGTGTCACAGCGGACCAACGTGGCCGTCGTGGTCGACGGCGACCGCTACGTCGGGATGCTCACGCTCGAGCGGGTCTCGCGGGAGATCGTTGCGTGATCGCCGACCAGCTGTTCGACTGGGGGTGGGCCATCGACCACCTGGACGAGGTGTGGTCCGCGGTTGTCGAGCACGTCGCCCTCACCGCCCTGGCCGTCGGGATCGGCATGGCCATCTCGCTCCCGGTCGGCGTCTACGCCTACCGCCACCGGAGGGCGTACGCGCCGGTCACCTGGGTGGCCGGGATCCTGTACACGATCCCATCGCTCGCGCTGTTCGCCTTCCTGGTCCCTCTCACGGGCCTGTCCTACCTGACCGCCGAGATCGGGCTGGTGAGCTACACGCTCCTGATCCTGATCCGCAACGTGGTGGCCGGCCTGGACGGAGTGCCCCAGGACGCGCGCGAGGCGGCCACGGGCATGGGCTACACCGACCGGCAGCTCCTGTGGCGGGTCGAGCTCCCCCTGGCCGCACCGGTGATCGTGGCCGGCCTGCGGATCGCCACGGTCACGACGATCGGCCTGGTCACCGTGACGGCGCTGATCGGTCTGGGCGGCCTGGGAATCTTCATCCTCCGGGGGCTGGGGCGGTTCTTCAACACGATGATCCTCCTGGGGGCGGTGCTCTCCGCGGCCCTCGCCCTGGTCGCCGACTGGGCCCTGACGGCGGCCCAGCGGCAGCTCACCCCCTGGGCCCGGCGCCAGCGGACGGTGGTCGGCTGATGGAAGAGTGCCGCACCGTCCTGTGCTGGTTCGCCGATCCGGCGAACTGGTCGGGCGCCAACGGGATCCCGACCCGCTTCCTGGAGCACGTGTGGATGTCGGGGCTGTCGGTCGGGATCGCGGCGGCGCTGGCCCTCCCGGTGGGCCTGTTCATCGGCCACACGAGGCGCGGCGCGTTCCTGGCCATATCGATCGGGAACCTCGGCCGGGCCATCCCCTCGTTCGCCATCCTGGCCCTGGCCCTCCCGGTGACCATCCGGCTGGGACTGGGCCTCGGCTTCTGGCCGACCGTGATCGCCCTCGTGGCCCTGGCCATCCCGCCCATCCTCACCAACACCTACGCCGGGGTGGCCGGCGTGGACGACGACACGCTCGAGGCGGCCCGAGGCATGGGGATGCGCGAGGGCCAGCTCCTCCGGCGGATCGAGCTCCCCCTGGCCGCGCCCCTGGTCGTGGCCGGGCTCCGCACCGCGGCGGTGCAGGTGGTGGCCACGGCAACGCTGGCCGCGCTGGTGGCCTGGGGGGGCCTGGGCCGCTACATAGTGGACGGGTTCGCCCAGCGGCGGAACGACCGCGTGCTCGGCGGCGCGATCCTGGTCGCCGTGCTGGCCATCGTCACCGAGCTCGTGTTCGGGCTGGTGGAGCGGGCCGTGCGGCCCCGCACCGAGTCCCGCGAGCGCCGCAGGCTGGGCCTGCGGGCCCCCGCGGCCGGCGCGGAAGCCCCCGGCGGCGCCTGAGCACTTCCGACCCGTCCGCGAACGCCCCGGTGGGCGGAATACTAGGGTGTGGGCTACGGTTGCCCATCCCCGTTGGGGGACGTGTCGGTCCCACGAGAGGGAGGAGGAGACCCATGCGGAGATTCCGCAGTCGGGTCCTCGGGGCGGCCCTGCTGTCGCTGGCCATCGTGGCCACGGCGTGCGGGTCGGGTGGGGACTCGGATGGCGGCGGCGCCGGCTGTGAGGATGGCGTCGACCGCGGTTCGGTGACGGTCGGGGTCTCGGCGGCCTTCGCCGAGAACCAGATCGTGGCGGAGATGTACGCCCAGGTCCTGGAGTCCTGCGGCTACGACGTGTCCAGGCAGATGGACCTGGGCCAGAGGGAGATCTCGCAGCCGGCGCTGGAGGACGGCGAGATCGATGTGAAGCCGGAGTACCTGTCTTCGCTCCTGCTCTTCCTGGACCCGAACGCCCAGGCGTCGGGAGACCCGCAGGTCGTGGCCGACCAGCTGGTCCCCCTGCTCGAGGCGCAGGGCGTCACGCTCCTCGAGTTCTCGGCGGCGAACGACACGAACGCGTTCGTCGTGACGCAGGCCACCGCCGACCAGCATGGCCTGGAGAAGGTGAGCGACCTGGCCGCGGTGGCCGGCGAGCTCACGCTGGGCGGCCCGCCGGAGTGCCCGGAGCGCCCGTTCTGCATCCCCGGGCTCCGGGACGTCTACGGCGTCGAGTTCGGCGACTTCCGCCCGCTGGACGTCGGCGGCCCGCTCACGGTCGCCGCCCTGGAGGGCGGGGAGATCGACGTGGCGCTGCTCTTCTCCACGTCGAGCGTGATCGGCGACAAGGGCTGGGTGCTCCTGGAGGACGACGAGAGCCTCCAGAACGCCGAGAACATCGTGCCGGTCGCGAGGGACGACGTCCTGAACGACGAGATCGTCGCCCTGCTCAACGCGGTGAGCGCCGAGATCGACACCCAGACGATGATCGAGCTCAACGGCAAGGTCGAGCTGGACAACGAGGACCCCTCGGCGGTGGCCAGGGACTTCCTCACGGATAGAGGCCTGATCTGAGGAACGCGACATGGGTGGGCCGGGGCTCGTCCCCGGCCCACCCACGCGTCAGTCCCGGTGCGGCGACCGCTCGCCGGCCCGTACGGGCACGGCCAGCCGGTTCGACGGAGGGGCCAGGGGGCAGTCCCACATCGGGTCGTAGGCGCACGACGGGTTGTAGGCGAAGTTGAAGTCCAGGACGAGGCGGCCTCCCTCCCACCCGAGGTCCGCCCCCTTCACGGTGTCGAGCAGGTAGCGTCCGGCGCCGTAGGTCTCCCGGCCGCTGGTCGCGTCGCGGAACGACAGGAACAGGCCCCCGCCGTACCCCTCCAGCCACAGCGCGTGGAGGGAGTGCCGCTCCCCGAGCAGCTCGAACCGGACCTCGGCGAACGCCGAGAACCCGTAGGTCCCGTCGCGGCTGGTGGTCACGTCGTAGTGCTCCGGCTCCATGGCCGCGACCTCCCCGAGCACCCGGTACGAGGGGTCGTGGTCGAAGTAGGGGACGCCGGGGAACGCGGCCCGCTCGGCCGCCGGGATCGGCGACTGGGGGTGGGAGCGGAAGAGCTCGTCGCGGGAGGCCCGCCAGCGCTCCCGGGCGGCGCGAGGGTCGGCGCTCTCCCGGACCTCGGCGTAGAGGGCGAAGACCCGACGCTTCCAGTCGAGGAGGTCGGCGATCGACCGCGGATCGAGGTCGGTCACAGCGGGTCGGCCGGCGGATCCCGGGGATCCCCAGCACCCTCGGCCTCCGCCTGGACGACGACCGGCGCCCCGGGCGCTCCTGCCGGCGCGGCCGCGGGGGGGACCTCCCTCACGGGCGCGGCCTCCCCCTCCGGCGTCTCCTCTCCGGCCCGGGCCTCGGCCTCCGCGGCCTCGAGGGCCTGCCGGTCCCGGATCCCCACGCCGTTGACGACGGCTCCCACGGCCATCAGGCCCGCCGCCACCAGCATGGCCAGGTGGAAGGAATCGGTGGACGCCTCGCGGGCGGCGGCCGTGATCTCCGGACTGACGCCTTCCTCCGGGGGGTTGAGCGGCGCCACCTGCTGGCGGAAGTCGCTGGATGACGTGTCCACGCCGGGCACCTTGGCCCCGATCGTGTTGTAGAAGCTCGACACCACCGCGACGAAGATCACCGCCGTGACCAGGGGCGCGCCGACCCGCGAGATCGCGTTGTTCACGGCCGAGGCGACGCCCGAGTTCTGCCTGGGCACCGACGTCATCAGGGCCGTGACCAGGGGCGAGACCATGACCATCAGCCCGAGCCCGAAGACGAGGATCGCCGGCAGGACGTCGATCGCGTAGTCCGCCGGCGGGAAGAGCTGGGCTCCCGAGCCGGTCCCCAGGACCCAGGGCTCGCTGGTGGCCGGCATGCGGACGAACCACAGGAGACCGAGGGCCATGATCGCCGGGCCGATGGTCATGAACCGGCGGGGCCCGTACCGGGCGGCCAGCTTCCCGAACCTCGTGGAGAACAGGACCAGGAACAGCGTGCCGGGGATGCCGGCCGCCCCGGCGGCCTGCTCGTTGTAGCCGAGCGTCCCGATCATGAACAGGTACTGGAACGTGAGGGTCACGTACAGGGCCCCGTAGATCACGAACGTGGCGATGTTGGTCACGGTGAAGTTCCGCGACCTGAACAGGGAGGGCGGGACCAGCGGGTGGGCGGACCTGACCATGAGGATCGGGAACGCGACGGCGGCGATGGCGCCCACCGCCAGGCTCACGAAGGCCTCGCTGCCCTTCCAGTCCGTGGCCTGCCCGCGGATCGTACCGAAGGCCAGGCCACCCACGGCCAGGACTATGACCAGCGTCCCGATCCAGTCGAGCCTGCGAGGGGCGTCCTCGTCGCGGGACTCCGGCACGTGGCGGAGCGTGGCCCACCACGCCAGCAACAGGAAGGGGACGTTGATGAAGAACACGGCCCGCCACGACACGTAGTTGACGAGGAGCCCCCCGACCACCGGGCCGAGGATCGTGGTGGCCGCGGATGCCCCGGCCCACACCCCGAAGGCCCTGCCCTGCTCCTCTCCCTCGAACGAGGAAGTGATGATGGCCAGGGACCCCGGGACCACGAGGGCTCCGGCCGCGCCCTGGAGGATCCGGCACACGATGAGCATCTCCATGTTCACCGCGACGCCGCAGAGGACGGACGTGACCAGGAACCCGCCCAGCCCGATGCCGAACATCCGCCGCCGGCCTCGCTGGTCGGTCAGCGCCCCGGCCAGGATGAGCAGCGCGGAGAGGGTCAGGAAGTACCCGTTGACGATGTAGGACTGCGCCTCGAGGCGGTCGAAGAGCGCCGAGTCGAGGCTCTTCCCGATCTCGGGAAGGGCCAGGTTCACGACCGATGTGTCCAGGAACACGATCCCCGAGCCGAGGATCACGGCGACCATCGTCCAGCGCTTCCAGCCGGTCATGCGCTCCTCCCCGTTGCGCCCCCGAACGGAACAGACGCACGATAGGCTGCGGATATTTCGGATACAAGGGACCGGGGCCACAAGGAGGGACGAGCGTGCCCGGGATCGACCACGTGCTAGTGGCCGCCCGAGACCCCGACGCCACCTGCCGCCTGCTGGAGGCCGAGCACGGGCTCGCTTCGGTGGTCGGTGGGCGGCACGCCGGGTTCGGGACCGCGAACCGCATCGTGCCCCTCGGCTCGGCGTACCTGGAGGTGGTGGGCGTCGTCGACGAGACGGAGGCCGCCGGGAGCCTGTTCGGACGGTTCGTCGGAGCGCGGCTCGGCGAGGGGGACGGCTTCCTGGGCTGGTGCGTCGCCCTCGACGACCTGGATCCGGTGGCCTCCCGGCTGGGCCTGGGATCGAACCCGGGGACCCGGACCCGGCCCGACGGATCCACCCTCTCGTGGCGGGTGGCCGGGTGGGAGGTCACGATGGACGACCCGGCGCTCCCCTTCTTCATCGAGTGGAGCTCTCCCCCCGAGCGTCACCCCGGGAGGGACGCCGCGCCCCACCGCAGGCCTCCGTCGGGGATCGCCTGGGTGGAGGTCGGCGGGGGGGAGGCCGTCGGCGAACGGCTGACCCGCTGGCTGGGGGGCGCCCGGCTGCCGGTCCGGACGGTCCCCGGTCCCTCCAGGCCGCTCGCCGTCGGCGTGGCCATGGCGGAGGGGGACGACGCGGTCGTCCGGCTTTGAGGGCCGTGCTACCGGCCGGTGAACCGCGGCGCGCGCTTGTCCAGGAAGGCCGCCACCCCCTCGGCGAAGTCGGGGGAGGCAGCCAGGCCGGCCTGGGCGACGGCCTCGCGCTCCAGCGCGTCGGAGAGCGTTCCGTCGAGCCCGGCGGCCAGCAGGCGCTTGGTCTCGCCCACGGCCCGGGTGGGCAGCGCGGCGAGGTCCGCGGCCCAGGCCCGGGCCTCCTCCTCGAACCGGTCGGCCGGGACCACGCGGTGGACCAGCCCGGTGGCCAGGGCCTCCTCGGCCCCGACCTTCCGCCCGGTGAGCGACATCTCCAGGGCCCGGGCCAGGCCGACGGCCCGGGGTAGGAGCCAGGTGCCGCCCGAGTCGGGCACCAGCCCGATCCGGATGAAGGCCTGCAGGAAGCTCGCCTGGTCGGACGCGATGCGGAGGTCGCAGGCCAGGGCCAGGGAGAGCCCGGCCCCAGCGGCCACGCCGTTCACCGCCCCGAGCACCGGCTTGGGCAGCTCGACGATGGCCGCGATCATCCGGTTGTAGCCGCTCCTCAGGTGCTCGGTCACGTCGAGCTGCCCGGCGTCCCTGAACTCCTCGAGGTCCTGGCCGGCGCAGAACCCCCGGCCCTGTCCCGTGACCACCACGCACCGGACGGAGTCGTCCCGCCCGGCCGATCCGAGCACGTCGAGGATCTCCTCCGACATCCTGGTGGTCAGCGCGTTCAGCCGGTCGGGCCTGGCCAGGCGGATCCAGGCGACGCCGCCGTCTTCCTCGTGGACGATCTGCTCGTGCTCCATCGGCTCTCCCCCCTGGGGCCGGTCCGGTCGGCGGGAGCCTATCCCGGGGGAGCCGTGGGCGGGTCAGCCGGCGGCGTCCTCCACGGCCTTGGCCCAGGCGGTCTCCAGGCGGAGGTACTGGACGTACGCCTCCTGGACCTCCGCCTCGCTCCGCCCGGCCTGGTGCGCCAGGTCCCGGAACTCACGGAACGTCAGCACGTGCGACCCGGGGTCGATGGCCTCGATCTCGGCGCGGTTCCCGCCTCGCTCCGAGGCCTCCAGGGCCGACTCCGCGTCCTCCCGGACCATGTCGCGCCGGTAGGTGGAGTCGTCGCCGGCCTCCCAGGCCAGGACGGCCTCCCGGTAGCCGGGGGTCCCGAGCGCCTCCTGGCGAGAGACCACGATCGTGGTCTTCCACGTGTCGGCCTCGTCGCGGGCGTAGGCCTCGTCGGGGGTCTCCGCCAGCACCCAGGGACGGGAGCCGGGGTACAGGCCGCGGCAGATGATGAAGTAGCGCATCGGCTCCTGTACATACCCGCCGGCCCCCCGACCTGAACGCGGTCCCGCCGCCCGGGGCTACACTCGGGGCGTGAACCGGGGGAGCTCGGTACCACCGGGCTGAGAGGCCGGCTCCGGAGCCGGCGACCCCACGAACCTGACCCGGGTAATGCCGGCGGAGGGAGGTCGAAGGTGGCCACCACGGTCGAACGGCTGGGACGGGCCCTGGAGCGCGAGGCGCCCGCGTGGGGGATCCGCCCCGTCCCGGAGGAGCACCGGCGGTTCTCGGGCCTCGACATGGCCGTGCTGTGGGGCGACCTGTCGGTCGGGCTCCTGGTCATGGTGACCGGGGCCCTCCTCATCGTGCTGGGGGCCGGGCTCCGCGACGCCGTGCTGGCCATCGTGGTCGGGTCGGTCCTGGGGTGCGGGGCCCTGGCCCTGGTCGGGACGGCCGGGGCCCGGGAGGGCGTGCCGGGCATGGTCCTGTTCAGGCCGGTCCTCGGCCTCCGGGGCTCCTACCTGCCCACCGCCCTCAACCTGGCCCAGCTCGTGGGATGGACGGCATTCGAGTTCTGGGCCATGGCCCGGGTGGCCAACGCCGTCTCGATCGGGCTGTTCGGGCTGGACGCCTACCCCCTGTGGCTGGTGGCGGTGGCCGTCGTGGCCACGCTCCTGGCCCTGGGGGGGCCGATCCTGGTGGTCCGCCGGTGGCTCGAGCGGTTCGCCGTGTACGTGGTCCTCGGCGTGGGGGCCTGGCTCTCGTACCGGGTCGTCGGCGAGGCGGACCTCGGGACCCTGTGGGGCACCGAGGGTACCGGGGGCCTCCCGTTCTGGCTGGCCGTGGACCTGGTCGTCGTGATGCCGCTCTCCTGGCTACCCCTGGTGGCCGACTACAACCGCTTCGCCCGCCGGGGGGTGTCCTCGTTCGCCGGGACCTTCTGGGGCTACCTGGGCGGGAACGCCTGGTTCTACGCGCTCGGCGCGCTCCTCGTCCTGGCCGTGGGGGCCGATGCCACGGTGGACGGCGTGGGCGGCGCGGTGATCACGCTGGCCGGCGGGACGGTGGTGCTGATCGCGCTGCTGGTCGGGGAGAGCGACCAGGCCTTCGCCGACATCTACTCGGCCTCGGTCAGCGTCCAGAACGTGGCCCCCCGGGCCCCGCAGCGCGGACTGGTCGTGGCCGTGGCCGGCGTCGCCCTCCTGATGGCCTGGTTCCTCACGATGGAGGCCTACGAGTTCTTCCTGTTCCTGATCGGGTCGGTCTTCGCGCCCCTGTTCGGGGTGTTCGCCGCGCACTACTTCGTCCGGCACCGGGCCCGGTACGGCGAGGAGGAGCTCTTCGGCCCCCGGGCGGCCGGCGTCCGCTGGCGGGCCCTGGTCCCCTGGGCCGTCGGCTTCCTCCTCTACCACTGGAGCGTCCCGACCGGGCCGCAGTGGTGGCTGTCGGCGGCCGAGACCCTGTACGCGGGCTGGCTCCGTCTCCCGTTCCCCCTGGCCGGCTCGGCGCTGGGAGCGAGCCTGCCCAGCTTCCTGGGCGCCTTCCTCCTGGCCCTGGTCCTGCCGCCGGGGCGCCGGGCCGGGGGCCCGAACGGGGGAGGTCGGCTCGGGGAGCCCTGAGGCCGGATCCGCTCAGCCCGAGACCGGCCGGCGGGCCGGCGGGGGGGCGGCCACGATCAGCAGCACCGCGGGGTCGGGGGACGCGTTGGACACGACGACCTCGGAGCCGGCGGGCGCGAAGGCGGTGCTCCACTGCGCGAGCCGCCGCCGCCCCCGGTCGACCTGGACCACCACCTCCCCGGCCACGACGAGGAACAGGCCGTCGGAGGCCGCGTCGACGATGGGGCCGAGGCGCTGGTTCCGGTCCAGGCAGATCAGCTGGGACCACAGGCGCTCGCTCTCCAGGACTGGCGCGGTGGACGGTCCGTCCGGCGAGAACGAGACGAGGTCCGTGAGGGAGCGGGTGTCCATGGCCCGCAAAGACTACCGCTAGACTCTCGGCCACTCTGCCCCCGACCCGAAGGAGCCGAGCATGCCGCGATTCAGGTTCTCGACCGCATCGCCCGCCGCGGTGCGGGCCGACCTACTGGTGCTCCCGATGTACACGGGGCCCCGCCCCGGCCCGGGGGTGGAGGAGGTGGGGGCGGCGCTCGGCGTCGACCTGGCGGCCGCCTACGCCGGGAGCAAGCTCTCCGGGAAGCGGGGCCAGGCCCTCACGATCCCCACGTTCGGGAAGCTGCCCGCGGCCACGATCCTCCTGGTCGGGCTGGGGGAGCGGGGGGAGGGCGGCACCGACGCGCTCCGCCGGGGCATCGGCAAGGTCGCCCCCCAGGTGGCCCGGTTCCGCCGGGTGGCCACCACCCTCGCCCAGGCCGCCGACGGCGAACTCGAGGACGCCGTGCAGGCCACCGTGGAGGGGCTCCTGCTCGGCTCGTACCGGTTCACCCGCTACAAGACCGTGGCGCAGGACCCCTCCGAGCGACGGGAGCTGGCCGAGGTCACGTTCCTGGGCCGGGAGCGGGGGCAGGCCACGGCGGCCAGGCGGGCCATCGAGCGGGGGGTCGTGATCGCGGAGTCGGTGGCATGGGCCCGGGACCTGGTCAACACGCCGGCCATCGACGCGACCCCGGACCACCTGGCCCGGGAGGCCCAGCGGATGGCCCGGGAGGCCGGGCTCCGGGTCAAGGTCTGGTCCAGGGACCAGCTGGAGCGAGGTGGCTTCGGCGGGATCCTGGGCGTGGGGAGGGGGAGCTCGAACGAGCCGCGCCTGATCGAGCTCCGGTACCAGGGCGCCGGGCGGGCCCGGCCGATCGCGCTGACCGGCAAGGGCGTGACCTTCGACTCCGGGGGCCTCTCCATCAAGGACTCGGCCGGCATGGAGTGGATGAAGGCCGACATGGGCGGGGCGGCCGCGATGCTCGCCGTGATGCGAGCCGTGGGCCTCCTCAAGCCGAGGGTGAACGTGATCGCGGCGATCCCGTCCTCGGAGAACATGCCCGACGGCGGGGCCATCCGGCCGGGCGACGTGCTCCGGCACCGCGGCGGGAAGACCTCGGAGGTCCTGAACACCGACGCCGAGGGCCGGCTCATCCTGGCCGACGCCCTGGCCTTCCTCGCCGAGCAGGAGCCCCGGGCCATCGTCGACGCGGCCACGCTGACGGGGGCCTGCATGGTGGCCCTGGGCACCGAGCTGTACGGCGCGATCGGGAACGACCGGGACCTGGTCCGGGCCGTCCTGGACGCCGGAGAGGCGGTCGGAGAGCACGGGTGGGAGCTCCCCCTGTGGAAGGGGTACCGGCGGCTGATCGACTCGAACGTCGCCGACGTGAAGAACGTCGGGGAGCGGTGGGGCGGCGCGATCAGCGCGGCGCTGTTCCTCCGGGAGTTCGTGGGGGACACGCCGTGGGTCCACCTCGACGTCGCGGGGACGGCCTTCGCCGAGAAGCCCGGCGACTACTGGCCGAAGGGGGCCACGGGGTCGCCGGCCCGGGCCGTGATCCGCTACCTCCTGGAGGACGGGGCCGGGGCCCCCGCCGCCGGATGACGGGCCCCGGGGAGGAGGAGATCGCCCGGGGACCGGTCCTGGCCTGCTTCGCCCACGCCGACGACATGGAGATCGCCGCCGGGGGGACGCTGGCCCGGTGGGCCGGCCAGGGCCGGGAGGTCCGCCTCCTCCTGCTCACCAACGGCGACCGGGGGTCCCAGGACCCCGCCCGGGACCGCGCGGAGCTCGCCCGGACCCGGATCGTCGAGCAGGAGGCCGCGGCCCGGGTGCTGGGCCTGGCGGGGTTCAGGGTCCTGGACGTCTCCGACGGCGAGCTCGAGAACGTCCACGAGGTCCGCCTCGAGGTCGCCAGGGAGATCCGCCGGGTCCGGCCGACCACCGTCGTGACCTGCGACCCCACGGCGACGTTCCTGGGCAACCGCTACTTCAACCACTCCGACCACCGGACCGCCGGGATCGCCACGCTGGACGCGCTGTTCCCGGGCGCGGGCAACCCCCACTTCTTCCGGGAGCTGCTGGACGAGGAGGGGCTCGAGCCGTGGAGCGTGCCCCGGGTCCACCTGGCCTGGACCACCGAGCCCAACTCGCGGGAGGACGTCACGGGCTTCTTCCAGGCCAAGCTCGACGCGCTGGCCGAGCACAAGAGCCAGCTCGAGGGAGGCATGCTCGGGTTCTTCGAGCGGTGGCTCCGGACCGAGGCCGAGGAGAACGGCCGGGCCATGGGGGTGGAGCACGCCGAGGCCTTCCGGGTCCTCGAGCTCGACTGAGCTGGCGCTATCCTCGACCCGGGATGGCACGATGGTCGCGGCTCGGTCTCCTCTACGTCGGCCTGCTCGCCGTCCTGGTCCTGTTCGTCCGCCTGGGCTTCTGGCAGCTCGACCGGCTCGAGGAGCGCCGGGCTCGCAACGCGCTGATCCTGGAGCGATCCGCCGCCCCGGTCGCTCTCGTGGAGGAGGTCGTCCCCGAGCTGGGAGCCTCCCCGGGCCAGGCCTCGTACCGCCGGGTGGAGGCCCGGGGGACCTACGACCGGGACCGGGGAGCGGTGCTCATCGGCCGGGCCCTCGACGGGAGGCCGGGGAGCCACCTCCTCACTCCGCTCGTCCTGGAGGACGGGCGGGCCGTGGTGGTGGACCGGGGGTGGGTCCCCTACGACCCCGAGGGGGGCTCCCCGCCGGAGGCCGCCCCCCCCGGAGGCGCGGTCGTGCTCAGGGGCCTCCTGCTCCCGCCGGAGGGCGACGCCCGTCTCGCCGCGGGCCGGGGCGGCCTGGGGACCCTGACCAGGGTGGACCTCGACGAGCTCGGCCGCCGCCTGCCGTACCCCGTGCTCCCGGCCTACCTGGTCCTCGAGGAGCAGGACCCCGCGCAGGAGGGCGCGTTCCCCGTCCCCCCGCCGGGCCCCGACCTCGACGAGGGCCCCCACCTGTCGTACGCGGTGCAGTGGTTCCTGTTCGCGGCCGTCGGCGCGGTGACCGGGGGCGTGCTCCTCCGCAGGGACCTCCGGAGGCGGCGGGGGGGCGGCGATCAGCCCAGCGCGACGAACTCGCCGACCGCGGTGCCGTCCGGCGAGCGGCGGGCGAAGCGGACGTAGCCGGCCCGCTCCCCGTCCCCGTTCGTCGCGTAGCGCACGACCTCCCAGCCGCCCCGGGAGACGATCAGGCCTCCCGGCTCGAAGGCGTGGCCGTACCCGCCCGCGGCGTCCGGCGGCGGGCCGAGCAGGGCCAGGTTCGCGGAGAGCTCGGGGGGCGCGGAGTACCCGGCGTTCGTGAACCCGTAGGCGTCGAGGTTGGCCTGGGCGGCCCGCCACCACCCGGCCCTGTACTCAGGGGTGCCCTCGATCCCGTCGGGGACCGCCCCGGCCAGAGTGTCCACGGCCGCGATGCGGACGCCGGTCTCGGCCCGGAGCCTGAGGCACAGCTCGAACTTGGCCCGCGAGAGCTCGTAGTCGAGCGCCGTCCGCCACACCCCCCCGGCGATCGTGGGGTTCTCCAGCAGGTACATGTCGGCCGGCCGTCCCGTCCCGCCCGGCCCCAGGGGCGAGGGGATCCCGTCCACCGGACCGAGCACGTCGTGAACGGGGTAGGCGTTCGCGAACACGGCGAGGCCGAGGTCGTGGACGGCGCGGGCCACGGCCACCTGCCTGGCCCGGTCGAAGGACACCTCCGCCCCGCCGGCCCGGACGGAGCAGTCCTCCCAGGCCGGCTCGCAGATGCCGTCCTCGTCCAGGAAGACGCCCGTCGCTCCCATGTCCTTCCACAGGGCGGCGTGCCGGGCGACGGCCTCCACGGTGTAGACCTCGTCGCGGAACCCGTCCCCGTCGAAGTCGGGCCGCCCGATCATCGAGACATACCCCCACACCTCGGTGCCCGGGTGCGCGGTCCTGATCGCCTCGACCAGGCGGGCCGCGTTCGGGTGGCTGGGATGGTCGGGCTCCTCGAGGCCCGCGGCCAGCACCACGTGGTCGAACCGTCCGTACACCGCCGCCGGGCAGGCCATGGAAGCGGGATCGGGAAGGGAGCAGTCCCGGACCACCCACGGCTCCCGGCCGTAGGCGAAGGCCAGCCGGCCCGGGGCCCGGATCGCCTCCTCCGGGAGCGGCTCGTCGAGCGGCGGGTAGGCCGCGCCGGGGAGGAAGGCCAGCGGGAGCCAGCTCGGGGTGCCGTCCGCCTCGACCATCACGGCGATCCTGACCCGGGAGGGCGGGGCCCCCCCGGCGGAGAGGGCGGAGGTGGGCAGGCAGACCTCGGCCGTCCCCCCGGAGACCGAGCGTCCGTACCCCGGCGGGTCGACCGGCGTCCAGCTCCACACGTTGGGGGGACCGTCGTGCCGGTAGAGGTTGCCCTTCTGGTCGACCAGGAGGTCCCATCCGGCCGCGGACACCGGCGACTGGAGGGTCCACATCCCCGTCCCCCGGTCGCCGTCCAGGTCCACGAACATCAGGTGGGTCGGGGCCTCCGGGCCCGCGAAGGTGGCCCTCACGTACAGGTTCTCGCTCTCGGCGATCGCGCCGGGCCGGTCGGAGGTCGCGAAGACGGCCGTCACCTCACCGTCGCCGGCCACCAGGGGGGCGACGTCCCTCCACCTGCCGTCGTCGCCGCAGGGCCGTGGTGCCGAGGGGCACGCCGTCATCACCACGGCGACCACCGCGGCCCCGGCGACCAGGGCCAGCCACCGCGGGATCCCGGCCGGGTCCGTCCGCGCGCGCTCCACATGCATCCGCTCCAGGTGACTCTTCGGCCTCGGCGCGCCCGGCCTTGATCCCCGGCCGGCGCGTCGGCCCCGGTCCCCCGGGGTGGGAAGGGTGCGAACGGGCGGGGCTTCGCCCTAGGCGGGCTTGGTGCCGACGGCGAGGATCACCTCGCGGAAGTCGACCAGGGGGTCGGGGAACCGCTCGGCGAAGACGGTCCGGGCCCTGGTCCGGAACTCCTCCCACCGGGCCTCCCCGAGCATCTCCCTGACGAAGCGGCCGGTGGCCGCGGTCTCCTTCCCGGCGACGTAGTCGTCCCTGGCGATCTCGAAGCGGTAGCGGCGGGTCTCCACCCGGACCGACCGGAGGCCGACGTCCCGCAGGGTCTCGGCCATCCGCTCCCCGCTGGAGAAGCGGTCCTCCCAGGGCATCGCCCGGCGGAGGGCGTCGGCCAGGAGGTGGGGCCCCACCACGACCCGGACGAGCTCCCGCCAGGCCCGAAGGAACTCGTCGGGGGTCTCGGCCCACGCCGAGGCGGCCAGGCGGCCCCCCGGCCTGAGCACCCGGATCATGTCGAACAGCGCCGTCTCGTACTTCGTGAAGTGGGAGAGCACGAAGTTGGCGGTGACGGCGTCGAAGGTCCCGTCCCGGAAGGGCAGGTCGATGGCCTCGGCCACGGCCAGGCGGAGCCCCGGGCGGCTGCGCCGGCCGGCCAGGACCATGGCCGGGGAGGAGTCCACCCCCACCGCGACCCCCTCCGGGCCGACGGCCTCCTGCGCCGCGACCGCGGCCACCCCCGTCCCGGTCCCCACGTCCAGGACCCGGCCCCCGGGCCCGGGCCCGGCCAGGGCCACCAGGTCACGGGCCGGCTCCGTGGTGAGGGGCGCGGTGACCCGCTCGTACGTCTCGGCGACGAGGTCGTACG
>JACQTL010000151.1 GCA_016210805.1 Actinomycetota bacterium
ACAAGACCGCCGACCAGATCCTGGAGGGTCTGGCTGCCTATTGCGAGCGGATCTCCGACTCAGGACACTAGGCCCCGGTGAGGTACTGGCGGAGGTTGCTCCGCAGGAGGGCCGACTTCAGCTTGCGGGAGAGCTTGGCCAGGTCGGCCAGGGACTGGGAGGCCTGGCGCCGGGCCTCCGGGTTCCGCTGGCGGAGCACCGGCAGGATGATGGCCTCGAAGAACCCGGCCTCCCGGTCGGCGAAGTGCCGGTACATCGTGAGATGCCGGGGCTCGACGCCGTACTTGAAGAAGTCCTTCACGATCGTGAGGGTGACGAAGTCGTCGCCGTCGTAGTAGCGATCGTCCTCCGGGCCGTGCTGGCGCAGGATCCCGAACTGCGTGAGGTCGCCGATCCGGTCCCGATCGACCCCCGTGGCCGCGGCGAGCTCCTCGACCGACATCTGGAGCCCGGTGGGGGGCTCCACCACCTCGTCGTCGGCGGAGGGCCTCTCCTGGACGGCGGGCATGCCCCCGTCCTCCTCCCGCCTGGCCAGCCGCTCCTTGATGACCTTGAGGGGGAGGTACTCGTCGCGCTGCATCCGCAGGATCGTCCGCAGGCGATCGACGTCGCCGTCGTAGAACTTGCGGTAGCCCGAGGGCGTTCGCTCGGGCTCGATCAGCCCCTCGCCCTCCAGGAACCTGATCTTGGAGATCGTCACGTCCGGGAACTCGGCCTTGAGGGCCACCAGGACCTCACCGATCGACTGGTAGCTGCGCGTCGCCATGGCCACCGCTCACTCTCCCACTCGGAACACCAGCTTGAACTTGCCGATCTGTAGCTCGTCGTTGTCGGCGAGCCGGGTCTCCTCGACCCGCTGCCGGTTCACGTAGGTGCCGTTGAGGCTCCCGGAGTCGTGGATCGAGAAGGAGCCGTCCTCCCGACGGCGGATCTCCGCGTGCCGGCGCGACACCGTGACGTCGTCCAGGAAGATGTCGCTCTCCGGGTGGCGGCCGGCGGTGGTCACGTCCTTGTCGATCAGGAAGATCGACCCCTGGTTCGGGCCACGCTTGACCATCAGGAGCGCTTGACCCTCCTCCAGCTCCTCCTCCGGGAGACCGACCTCGGCCTCCACCTCCTCGTCCGCGTCGATGGGGGCGAACGTGAGGGTGCTGTCAGGCTGAAGCGCACTCCCACAGTTCGCGCAGAAGCGCGCGTCGTCGGGGTTTCGATGTCCACAGGTGGTGCAGTACACCCTCACCCCTCCCATCGTATCGGGCTCGCTCGAAGGTCGAGGGTTGGAAGGCTATATCGGAACTGCAGGGTCAGTCAACGCAACCCCATGGTCGACCGGTGGTTCGCATGCACCTCGAGCACCGATAGGGGACGCTCTGAGGGACCGATCGACCCCGCCGAAGGGTCCACGGGACGCCGAGGGCTCGCCCCCCGGAACCGGGCTCGTCTCGGGGTCGAGGCCATCTCCACGGGAGGTCTACCCCTCCCCCACCTCCTCGACGAAGGTTCGGTACTCCGCGGCGCCCATGAGGTCGTCCAGCTGGTCGGGGTCGGAGACCTCCACCACGATCATCCATCCGTCGCCGTAGGGCTCCTCGTTGACCAGCTCGGGCCGCTCGTCGAGGAGCGGGTTGCGCTCGACCACCGTCCCGTTCACGGGGCTGTAGACGTCGGACACGGACTTGGTCGACTCGACCTCGCCGAACGGCTCGCCGGCCCGGACCTCGGTCCCCGTTTCCGGCACGTCCACGTAGACCACGTCGCCCAGGGCGTCCTGGGCGTAGTCGGTGATCCCGATCCGGACCCGTCCCCCGCTCTCGTCCAGGGCCCACTCGTGCTCGCGTGTGTAGCGAAGCTCCTCCGGGAACTCCACCTTCGCTCACCTCCTTCCGTCGCGCGTCCCGGCCGACCCTCGCGCCCCCAAAGCGGCGCTCCCCTCACTCGAGGAACGGGTCCCTCGACGCGTTCACCTCCTCGATGCAGAACCGCCGGATCTCCGGCGCCGGCACCCGGCCGCCGGTGACCTTCCCCCGGGCGACCACCGCCTCCTGCAACGACCTGACGCGGGCCTCGCAGGTCGGGCACTTGCCGAGCTTCGTCGTGGCCGGGGCGATGCCCCGGGCCCCACAGTTGTCGCAGGCCCAGAGGTGCTTGCGGCCGGAGAGCTTGCCGCGCTTGGACCGGGGGGCGCCCGACACCTCCACGATGTCCAGGGAGAAGTCCACCACCGGGCCGCTCGAGATCCACGTACCCACCCCGTAGGCGTCCGCGTAGCGGTTGAGCTCGCGGAGCCTGTCCTCGTCGAGGCCCCCGGACACGAACAGCTTCACGCCGGCGAACCCGTGCTCGTCGAGCTCCCACCGGACCTCCCTGAGGATGGCCAGGAAGTCCCCCCGCCGGGACCCGGGCGTGTCCAGCCGGACGGCGGCCAGGCGGTCGCCGAGGGCCTGGGCCGCGCGCAGCGCGCCGAACTTCTCGTCCGAGAACGTGTCGATCAGGGCCACCCGGGGGACCCTGCGGTCCACCACCCGGTCGAACCCCTTCCAGGCCCGCTCCTCGCCGAGGATGAGAATGAGAGCGTGGGCCATCGTTCCCACCGGGGTTATCCCGATCAGCTCGGCGCTCGCCACGGCGGCCACTCCCTCGCACCCGCCGACGTAGGCCGCCCGCTCGATCATGGGCGCGATCGCCGGGTGCATCCGCCGGGCCCCGAACGAGTACACGGGACGGCCCTCGGCGGCCAGCCGGCACCGGGCGGCGCGGGTGGCGATCCCGGAGGCCTGGCAGAGCACGCCGAGGAGCGCGGTCTCCAGGATCCCGAACTCGAGGTACCGTCCGGCGATCGTCAGCACGGGCTCCTCCGGGTAGAAGACGGAGCCCTCCGGGAGGGCGGCCACCCGCACGTCCCGGCCGTCGAGCAGGTTCACGGCCTCCTCCAGCCCGGCGAACACCGCCCAGGGCCAGTCGTCGGGAAAGGAGGAGGCCCTGATCTCCGCCACGACCTCGGGGTTCTCCCCCTCGTCCTCCAGGATCTGCTGGCCCCGGAGGAAGTAGACGTCGGTGACCCTGCCCGAGCGGATCTCCTCCGGGGACGCCACGTGGAACTCCCGCCCCGGCTCGGGGGGCTTGGGCCTCCTCACGCCTTCAGCTCCTCGATCAGCGAGGCGTAGTCCCCGGCCATGGACCCGGCGTCCTCGGCCGACCCGGCCTCGGCCCAGATCCGGATCACCGGCTCCTGGGGATGGGGGGCGACCAGGACCCAGTCCTCGCCGTGGAAGGTCTTGAGCCCGTCGGTGGTGTCGGTCCGCTCCCCGTTGGAGCGCTCGAGGAGCCGGCGCATCACCGTCCCCTTGGCCTCCCAGGGAATGGCCACGTCGCGACGGGCCACGTGGGCCTCGGGGAGGTCGTCCACCACGCGGGCCAGCGTCGTCCCCGTCCCGGCCAGGAGCTCGAGGAGCTCCACCACGCTCATCAGGCCGTCGTAGGCGGCCAGGAACTTCGGGAAGATGTAGCCGCCTCCCTCCGCTCCCGCGAACACGACGTCCCGCTCCTCGGCGGCGGCCATCAGCGCGGCCGGAGAGATCCGGGTCCGCAGGACGCTCCCCCCGGCCTCCTCCACGATCGCCTCCACGGCCCTGGACGCCGTGACGGGCACGGCGACCCGGGGGTCCGGCATCGTCCTGGCCACCAGGGTCAGGAAGGCGAGCAGCGCGCGGTCGCGGGAGACGACCCGGCCCCGATCGTCCACCAGGTCGATCCGCTCCCCCACCGGGTCGAACAGCACGCCGAGCTGGGCGCCGCTCGCCCCCACCAGGCCCCCCAGCCGGCCCAGGTGGAGGGCGGCCTCCTCCTCGGTGTGGATCAGGCGCTCCTCGTCGAGGGTGGCGTTCGCCGCCAGGAGCTCCGCGCCCAGGCGGCCCAGGACGTCCGGGCCGGTGAGCGTCGTCGCCGCGTTCCCGTAGTCGACCACGAGCTTGGGACGGCGGCCCCGGATCGCCTGGGAGTCCACGACCTCCAGGAGCTGGCGCGTGTAGTACTCGCGGCCCCTGGCCGGGAAGGTCAGCTCCCCGAGCTCGTGGTGGAAGGCCCGGCGGAGGTCGTCGCGGTTGAAGTTCCGCTCCACCTTGCGCTGGACCGACGGGTCGATGTCTATGCCCCGGCCGTCGAAGAGCTGCACGTCCACGGAGGCCGGATCGCCCGGCGTGGTCCGCACGGCGATCCCCGAGTTGGCCCGGGCCGAGCGGGCGTAGAACCGGGCCACCGGGGCCGGGATCACCTCGAGGTCGTGCACGTGCACGCCGGCCGCGTTGGCTCCGGCCACCATGGCCCGCTTGACGATGCGGGCCGTCGTGGTCACGTCCCGGGAGGCCACCACCACGGACCGCTTTGGGAGCGTGGTGGCGAAGGCCATGGCCAGGCGGAGGGCCATCTCCGGGGTGATGTCGATGTTGACCAGGCCCGATGCTCCCCGCTCGCCGAACAGGCTCCGGGCCCCCCTGGTCTCCCAGATGATGCTCTTGGTGACCAGCGCGCCGGGGTCGACCTGCTTGAAGGGGTAAACCTTGACGTTAGGGTTGAGGACGGCCCCCTCGCCCACGTGGCACTCATCCCCCACGACGGCGCCCTCCTCCACCCGGGCCCCGTGCTTCACGTCGGCGTTCTTGCCCACCACGCAGCCCCGCAGCGACGCGGAGGGGCCCACGTAGGCGTGGTCCTGGACGATCGCGCGGTGCAGGAAGGCCCCGCTCTTCACCACCACCCCCGAGCCCAGGACGGTGTATTCCCGCAGGTCGGCGCCGCCCTCGACCCGGACGTTGGGCCCGATGTAGACCGGACCTTCGATCCTCGCTTCAGGGTCGACCTCGGCCTCCTCGCCGATCCAGACGTCGCCCTCCAGCCGGAAACCCTGGACCTCGACCTTCACCTTCCCGTCGAGGACGTCGCGGTGCGCGGCCTGGTAGGCCTCGAGGGTCCCGACGTCGGTCCAGGCCCCCTCGACCGCGGCGCCGTAAAGAGGGAGGCCCTTGTCGAGCAGCAGTGGGAACAGGTCCTTCGAGAAGTCGAACTCCTCGCCCTCCGGCACGAAGTCCAGCACCTCCGGCTCGACCACGTAGATGCCGGTGTTGATCTGGTCGCTGAAGACCTCCCCCCACCCCGGCTTCTCCAGGAACCGCTCGATCCGGCCGTCTGACCCCGTGATCACGATGCCGAACTCCAGCGGGTCCTCCACCCGCTTGAGGGCCACGGTGACCGCCGCCCCCCGGTCCCGGTGCAAGCGCACCACCTCCCCCAGGTCGATGTCGGTGAGTGCGTCGCCCGAGATGACCAGGAACGGCTCGTCCAGCAGGTCCTGGGCGTTCTTCACGCTCCCCGCGGTGCCCAGGGGAAACTCCTCGGTCGCGTAGGCCAGCGAGAGGTCCTGGTCCGATCCGTCCCCGAAGTAGTTCCTCACCACGCTGGCCAGGAACTGGACGGTCACCACCACGTCGGTGAACCCGTGGGCCCGGAGGAGCCGGAGGATGTGCTGCATCATCGGCTCGCCGACGATGGGTAGCATCGGCTTGGGCTGGTTGCTGGTGAGGGGCCGAAGACGCGAGCCCTGCCCCCCGGCCATCACGACGGCCTTCATCGCGGGCCATCATAGCCGCGGGCCGCGGCCGCCAGATCCCCGGCGTAGAGGGCCGTGGCCACGTAGTACTCCACGATCCCCACCCAGAACCAGAGCCACCCGTACACGCGGGCCGCGGGACCCAGGACCAGGTCCAGGTTCCCCCAGGCGATCGCGGGGATCGCAAACATCAGCGTGAACGTGGCCACCTTCCCCACGAACCGGACGTCGATCCGGGCCCCCCTCCACACCAGGAGGACCACCCCGGCCAGCACTATCAGCCCGTCCCGGACCAGCACGAGGAGCGCGGCCCACAGCGGGAACGCCCCCCTGACCACCAGGGCGATCAGGGCCGCGGCCACGATCAGCCTGTCGGCCACGGGGTCCAGGATCTTCCCCAGCTCCGAGACCTGGCCGGTCCGCCGGGCCACGAACCCGTCCACCCAGTCCGTGGCCACCACGAAGCCCAGGAGGAGGAGTCCCGCGTACTCGGTTCCCGGGCGGACCAGCAGCACGACGACGAGGGGGATCAGCAGGATCCGGGAGAACGAGATCAGGTTCGGGATCGTGAGGATGCGGCGAGACGAGGGGGCCTCGGCCGCCCCTCGAGCCTCGCCGAGCATGCGATCGAGCGGCGAGCCGTTCCCGGAGCCCTGCCCGGGACGCTCGGAGGTGGGATCCCGCATGGCGCACAGCATGGCAGACCGCCCCGCCCCTCCGCCCCGGTTTGAACCCTCCTTCCAGCGGGAATCCCGTCACAGAGCCGGAGACGACCTTTCGAACGGAGGCGGATGCCGCATGGGTATCGGGGCCAGCATCTTCCTGATCGCCATCGGGGCGATCCTGGCGTGGGGCGTCAACATCGAGACCGAGGGGTTCAACCTGAACACGATCGGGATCATCCTCTTGATCGTCGGAGCGATCGGGCTCGTGGTGTCGATGCTCTTCTGGAGCCCGTGGGCCCCCTACGGCCGGCGGCCCGGCGACCACACGCACGACCACGTGTAGCGGCCGGCGCCCACGTTCGGCGAGCGGCGCCCGACCGCGACGGCCCGGGACCGGAGGCCGACCTAGCCGGACCCCGAGGCGGCCTCCTGGCTCCACCGGCCGAACGCCCCCCAGAAGGGGTCGAGGCCGGGATGCTCCAGCGGCCCCTCCCGGCCTCCGTCGACCAGGACCATCCCCCGGTCCGCGGGGGTGACCTCGCCCACGACGGCGGCCTCGATCCCCTCGTCGGAGAGGGCGGCGACGAAGCCATCGGCGTGCTCCGGTCGGACCGTGGCGATCAGGGTCCCCTCGGAGATCGAGGTGTATGGATCGATCCCGACGTGGTCGCAGACCGCCCGGACCTCCGGCTTCACCGGGATCGACTCGAGCTCCACGCGGAGCCCGACCTCCGAGGCCGAAGCCACCTCGGTGAGCCCCCCGATCACCCCGCCCTCCGTGGCGTCGTGCATCGAGGTCACCCCCCGGTCCCGCAGCCCGTACCGGGCCGCCACCCGGCAGTCGGGGACGACGGTCATCCGCTCGAACAGGGCGTCGGCCGCCCGGGCCGTCTCGTCCCCCACCCCGGCCCGGATCCGGTCCGCGAACGTCGCGGCGAAAAGGGCGGTGGCCTCGATCGCGGCTCCCTTGGTCACCACGACCAGGTCCCCGACCCCGGCCATGGTCGGGGTCACGTACGCGTCCTCCGGCCCCAGGGCCATGCACACGGCGCCGCCGACCATAGGCCACGAGCAGCCGTCGTACCGGGCGGTGTGGCCGGTGACCACCGCGACGCCGAGGTCGTGGCAGGCATCGGAGAAGGCCCTCCAGAGCGTCGCCAGGTCGGCGTCGCCGATCTCGGGGGGCAGGTTGAGGTCCACGGCCATCCACCGGAGCGGGAGGCCGCTCACCGCGGCATCCGAGGCCAGGATGTGGACCGCGAACCAGGCCGCCCGCTCCCAGCCGTAGGCGGGGACCACGAAGACCGGGTCGGTGGAGAGGGCCATCACGATGCCGGGGGCCACCCGGACCACGCCGACGTCAACCCCGTGGCGGGGGCCCTCCAGGAGCTCCTGGTCGGCGGCGCCGAGATTACGGAGGATCACCTCCTCGAAGAGCCGGGGGGTGACCTTCCCGGTGATCTGCTGGGACGTCTCGGGGTTCTCGCTCACACGTCCTCCTCTTTCTTCTCGATGCGGCCGCCGGCCTCACCCTGCCCGGCCGGGACGGCCTGTCGGGCCTCCCGGACCGCGGCGGCGAGACCGCGGGTGGCCGCCACGGGATCCTCCGCCGCGCCGACCGCCGATACTACGGCCACCCCTGCCGCCCCGGCGCGCAGGACGGCGCCGGCCCTCTCCCGGTCGATGCCTCCGATCCCCACGACCGGGAGCGTGGTGGCCCGGACCACGGCGGCCAGGCCTTCGAGCCCCACGGGGACCGCCTCCGGCTTGGTCCGCGTGCCCCACACCGTGACTCCCAGGTAGTCGGCGCCGGCCGCCTCGGCCCCCGCGGCCTCCTCGGGCGTCGCGGCGCTGATGCCCAGCACGAGACCCTCGCCGAGCCGCCGCCTGGCCCGGGCGGCGGGGACGTCCTGACCGACGTGCGCTCCCGTCGCACCGGCCTCCACGGCGACGTCCACCCGGTCGTTGACGAAGAAGTGGACGCCGTGGTGGCGACAGACGGCGGCGAGGTCGCGGGCCAGGTCGAGGAGCTCGGGGTCGGGGAGCTCCGGGGCGCGGAGCTGGACGGCGGTGGCTCCCCCCTGGACCGCGGCGATGGCCACGTCCCGATGGGTCCGCCCCGGCCGCATCCCGGCCGAGGTGACCACGTACACGTCCAGGCGGAGGGCCTCGGGTCGCGCCATCGCGCGCCACGCTATCGCAAGGAGAGCATGCCCCACTCGCTCGTCGGGCCGGCCGGATTCGAACCGGCGACC
>JACQTL010000152.1 GCA_016210805.1 Actinomycetota bacterium
CCCCCTCGCGGTGGCCGGCCACCACCTCCTCGATCGGGAAGTCCCCGTAGCCCTCCTCAAGGAGCGCGGCCATGGCCGGGGAGAGCTTGGACGCGTCCGGCTCGGCGGCCGACGCTGCCCCCGGAACCAGGGCCACCAGCGAGGCCACCAGGGCGGCCGCGATCATCACCCGTGACGTCGGACGGCGTGTCACTGCCGACTCCTTCCTCCTCGGCCGGGCGGGCGGGTCTCGGCGCGACCCCTCGCCCGGCGGATGCCCGGGCCACGGACCTGGCGGGCGACCTGGGGGACTCCGTCCCCTCAGGGCATAGTCCGAAATAACTAGTCCCCTGCGCCTGACTTGCTGAAACCTGCCGGTGCAGGGGTCGCTCCCGACCCGGACGACCTGCTCCAGGGGGTGGCCTTGGACCGCCCGAGGCGGATACCCTGCCCGGTGTATCGCTGGCAGGCGGGGGTGGGAGGCATGGCCGAGGCCGGTGCGGTGGGGGGGCTCGCCGGGAACGACGGGTGGTCGGGCCGCCTCGAGGAGGCCCTGTGCTTCCGCTGCCGTCTCCCCGGAGGCGAGCTGTACGGCCTGGGGGCTCACCGGGTGGTCCGGTGCCCGTCCTGCCGGCAGGTCTTCATCAGCCCCCGGCTGCGGGCGGACGCCCGCGTCGAGCTCTACGCCGACGCCTCGTACTTCGAGGGCGGGATCTACGGCAACGGGACGCACTGGAGCATGGCCGCCGCCCTCCAGAGGACCTGGTCGGCGGGCCGGCTGGGCCTGATGGAGGACGGCGTGCCCGGCCCGGTCCGGGGAAGGACGCTGCTCGAGGTGGGATGCGCCTACGGCTGGTTCCTGGCCGCCGCCCGGGAGCGGGGGTACGAGGTCACGGGGCTGGAGTACTCGGCCCCGGCCGCCGTTCGGGCGGCCGAGCTCCTGGGGGTCGACATCCACGTCGGCGAGCTGGGGGAGGCCGGCCTGGCGGAGGGCGCGTTCGACGCCGTGGCGTTCTGGGACGTGATCGAGCACGTCTCCGATCCGCTGGCCTTCCTCCGGGAGGTGCGGCGCGTGGTCCGGCCGGCCGGGATCGCCGCCTTCTCCTGCCCCTACTTCGACTCGGTGCCGGCCAGGCTCTTCCGCTCCAGGTGGTGGGCGCTGAAGCCGACCGAGCACATCTGGCACTTCACCTCGCGGACGCTGCGGAGCGTCTTCGAGGACGCCGGGTTCCGCATCCGGGTCCTCCGCCGGAACCCGCTCTTGCGGGCGAACCTCGGCCGGCTGGACAGCATCGTGGGGATCGCGGTCCCCGTCTGAACGGCCGGCACCCGTGGGGGCGACGGCTCCCGCTCAGCCCCCGCCGCAGACGGGCCAGTCCGCCTCCCAGGTCCCCCGCTCGACGGCCATCCGGACGCTGACGATCACGTTGGCCCTCGCGTCGTCCATGGACGCGCCCTCGAACCCGTGGGCCCCGGCCCGCTCGCGCCAGTACCGGGCGTGCTGCTGGAACAGGCCCCCGCACCCCCACCCGGCGCAGCCGGTCGGGTTGTAGGCGTCGGCCCTCAGGTCGGACTCGCACATCGCCACCTCGACCGCCCGCTGGGGTCCGCCGGGCGCCCGGTAGTGGCGCGCCACGCAGCGGATCAGGCGCTCGACGGCGGCGTCGCCCCGCCGCCAGGGGACGTCGCAGATGGGCACGGCTCCGGCCTCCACCACGGAGGCCGCTCCCCCCGGCCCCGGGCCGCCGGCCCCGGGGACGCCGGCCGCCAGGGCCATGGGCGCCAGGGCTCCGAGGAGCATGCCCACGGCGACCGTGGCCGGGAAGCCCGGCCGCCGCCCCGGCGCCGCGTGGCGGGCTCCCCCGGGCCGGGCGGGCGGTCGCCGGCCGCCCGGGCCCGGCGGAGGAGCCGGTCCGGGAACGGTGCGGGGCGGGGCCGATGCCGAGAACGGCACCCCACCATCCTTCCCATCTGGCTACCGGGACGAACCGGAGCAAGCCGGACACCCGGCGTCCCGGAGAGCGGACGTCCCGTACGATGGTGGGATGAATACGGCGGACGCCGCCACGACCGGCTCGGGCCGTTCCTCCCCCCGGGCCTGGGACGCGCTCCGCTCGGCCCTCGACCGGGACCCGGAGATCGTGCCCCCACCCGACACGCTGCTGGCCGGGGTGCTGCTCCCGGTGCTCGGGACCCGGAGGCCGTCCCTCGTGTTCACGAAGCGCTCCGAGGAGCTCTCCAGGCACCGGGGGGAGATCTCGTTCCCGGGCGGGCTGAGGCACGCGGAGGACGCGTCGCTCCGGGAGACCGCCCTGCGGGAGACCGAGGAGGAGCTCGGGGTCCCCCGGGAGGCCGTGGAGGTCCTGGGAGCACTGGAGCCCGTCCACACGTTCGTCTCGGGCATCCTCATCGTGCCCTACGTGGGCGTGCTGGCCGCCCGGCCGGAGTTCCTCCCCAGCCCCGGAGAGATCGACGAGGTACTGGAGTACGACCTGGCCTCGCTCCTCGCCGCCGAGGCCGAGCAGAGCTACCACACGGAGCTCGGCACCTGGACCGGCCACGCCTACGAGATGGACGGCCACGTGATCTGGGGCGCGACGGCCCGGATACTCCACGGGTTCCTCGTGACGGTCCGGCGGACCGCGCCGGGGCTGGTCGGCACGAGGGTCCGCTGAGTTGATCGCCACGCCGCACGACCGCGAGCTCCGGGCCCTGCTCGGCGACGCCCGCACCATCGCCGTCGTCGGCCTTTCGTCGAAGCCATGGCGCGAGTCGAACTCCGTGGCCAGGTACCTCCAGGCCCGGGGGTACCGGATCGTGCCGGTGAACCCCAAGGAGACCGAGGTCCTCGGCGAGCGAGCCTACCCGAGCCTTCTGGACGTCCCGGACCCCGTCGACGTCGTCGACGTGTTCCGCAGGGCGGAGCACGCTCCGGAGGTCGCCCGGCAGGCCGTGCGGATCGGGGCCCGGGCCCTGTGGCTGCAGCTCGGCATCGTCAGCGAGGAGGCCCGCAGGATCGCCGAGGAGGGTGGGCTGGAGGTCGTCATGGGCGTGTGCATCCGCTCGGAGCACGCTCGGTTGGGCGAGGAGGACGAGAGACGATGACCCAGTGGGAGTACTTCGTGGCGCCGCTCCTGGAGCACAACCCCGGCGAGATCCTGAACGCGTTCGGGCAGGACGGCTGGGAGCTCGTGTCGGTGGCCCAGATCGACACGCCGGCGGGCGGGCGGTCGCTGGTGGCCTACCTCAAGCGTCCGAAGGGGTAGCCGGGGCTCACAGCGTCCCCGGCGGCCGGCGCCGGGCCCACAGCCGGAACGCCACCCCCGCCACGGCGGCCACCAGGGCTAGGGCGACGAGCGCCGCGACGGCAAGCGCGGCCGCCCTGCCCCGCTCTCCGGCGTCCTCCTCCTCGGACGGGATCGTCGTGGCCGGGGCGGAGGTAGCAGGGGAGGACGTGGGGGAGGGGGACCCGGCTTGGACCACGCCCTCGATCCGCAGGATCGACCCCGAGGTGGCCACGTACAGCGCCCCGTCGGGGCCGACGGCCAGGTCGGTGATCCCCTCGTCGAACGTGGCCACGACCTCCTCCCGGTCGACCTGGCGGAGCGCCGGCCCGGCGAGGAGGAGCCTGTGGAGGGCCCCCTCGAAGTCGCCCACGTACAGCGTGCTGCCCGGCTCGCGGTGGGGGTCGCCCGCGGCGAGCGGCCGGTCGAAGAACGCGCACCCGGTGGGCACGACGATCTCCTCCCAGGCGAAGGCGGGGTCGACCTGGTCCGGGTCGCCCCCCGGCCCCAGCTGGCTCGGCCAGCCGTAGTCCCGCCCGGCGAAGATCACGTTGACCTCGTCGTACCGGCTCGGCCCGTTCTCGGTCTCCCACAGGTCCCCGGTCACGGGGTTCACGCAGAGCCCGAACGAGTTCCGGTGCCCGACCGAGAAGACCGGGTTGTCGGGGCCGAAGGGGTTGTCCTGGGGAGGGGAGCCGTCCGGGGCGAGGCGGAGGACCTTCCCGTTCAGCCGCCCGGGGTCGGGGGCCCGGTCGGCCTCCGCGGCGTCGCCGAGCACGAGGTAGAGCATCCCGTCCGCGCCGATCGTCATGTCTCCCCCGTTGTGGATCCCGGGGGACGACAGGAGGTCCATGACCGGCTCCGGGCGGGCCCCGTCGTCGCCGAGGCGGAGGCGGACCAGCCGGTTCAGGAGGGTGCCGGCCTCGGTGAAGTACAGGAAGACCTCGGGGCTCTCCTCGAACCGGGGGTGGAGGGCCACGCCCAGGAGCCCCATCTCGGCCCCTCCCTCCACGTCGAGGGTTGCCACGGGCCGTTCGCGGAGGCGTCCGCCGACCACCACCCTCAGGCGGCCGGTCTCCTTCTCCGTGAAGAAGAGGCGCCCGTCCGGGGCGAAGGCCATGTTCGTGGGGAACCGCAGGCCGGAAAGGAAGGTCTCGACGGCCGGCCCCTCCTGGGCGACGGCGCCCGAGGAGGGCAGGCGGACCGCGGCCGGCCAGGCGACCGCCAGCGCGGCGAGGACGAGGGCCAGGGCCCCCCGGGTGGCTCGGGCGGGGTTCATGGGCGACCCGCGGGACCGGCGGGTCCGGCCATGATATGCCGCGGGCGGAGCCGGGCTCTTCTCACGCGCTCCGCTGGAGGCGCCGGGTGAGCCACGCTCCGGGGCCGCTCCGGGCCACCCGGTAGGCGGCCCTCCAGAGGCGCCCCCGGAAGGCCGATAAGGAGGCCTGGTACCCGAGGACCGGCACGGGACGGGCCCCCCACTTCTCCTTGAACCGGCGAAGGTCCAGGTCGTCGGCCCGGGTGCCCATGAAGTCGAAGTACCGGTCCCCCCGGGCCACGGCGCCCAGGATGGCGCGGTGGAAGAGGGTGTCG
Organism: Actinomycetota bacterium; assembly: GCA_016210805.1. Lineage (GTDB taxonomy): Bacteria > Actinomycetota > UBA4738 > UBA4738 > JACQTL01. The sequence goes on from JACQTL010000152.1 coordinate 4,857, forward strand.
TTGGCCCGGGCCGGGAAGGCCTCGGGGACCGATCCCCCCATCCAGTAGTGGGTGCCCAGCCCGGAGCGGACCATGGCCACCATGGCCACCGGACGCCCGTCCAGGCTTGCCACCAGGTAGTCGGCTCGGTCGGGGACCAGCCGGCGGTGGATCTCTCGGTACAGCCCCCTCGGGTACCAGGCCGGGGCCCGGTTCCGCTCCATGGCCGCGAGGTACAGGTCGTAGATCGCGTCGACGTCGGCGGGGTCGCGGGAGGCCGACACCTCGAGCCCCACCCGCTCGGCCTTCCGGAGCCCCCGGACCAGGGCCTTGGGGTACCCGGCCACCAGGTCCTCCTCGGAACGGACCTCCGACAGGTCGAGCACGTGGCGGATCCCGTGCACCACGGTGAGCCGGGCTCCGGTGGGAGCCTCGGTGTCGGTGTCCTCGGCGGCGAACGAGTGGTAGCCGCGCCGGCGGAGCTCGGGGAGCAGGAGCTCGAAGAGCTCCGGCGACCGGGAGCGGTCCCCGATCAGCCCCCCGTAGGGGACGAGCGAGTGGAACATCCTGAACCCGGGGACCCTCCGCTCCGACCCGATCAGCCCCAGGACGGGGCGCCCTTCCCCCTCGACCAGGGCGGCGAAGAGGACCTCGGTTCGGAAGGCGGCCCGCACGACCCCGGCCCATGAGGAGGTGGCGAAGATGAGGTCGGTGGAGGCCTCGGCGAGCTCGTCCCATCCCTCGGGGGGATCGGGCCCCACGACGAGGCGGGTCGACGTGGCGAGAAAGGGTCCGGTCACACCCCTATTCCTCGGGCGGAAGGGCCGGGCTCTTTACGCCGGCCCGCCGGACCGCCCTTCCCCGGGAGGACCGGGGGACAGGACCTTGCGCATGAAGGCCTCGGCCGCGGCGACCAGGCGGTCCCTGTCGATCTCCTGCCCGTAGAGGATCCCCTGCTCGAGGGTCCCGTAGAACGCGTGCTTCAGGAACGAGGCGGCGAGCTCCGGGTCGGCCGCGTCGAACACCCCGCCCTCGATGCCGGCCTTGATGGCGAAGGAGAACATCGCGCCCAGCCGCTCGTTGGCCCTGGAGAAAACCTCGCGCCCGTCGGGGGTCAGGCCCTCCTGGGCGAAGACCTGGATCAGGTCCCGGTTGCCCAGGACGAAGTCGATCAGGGACTCGACGGTCGCGTCGGCCACGGCCCACCAGTCCTCCGGGCGGGCCCCCCCGAAGAACCGGGACGCCTCCGCGACCAGGTCGTCGGCGAACCGCTGCTTCAGCCCGCCGAGGAGGGCCTCTTTGGAGTCGAAGTACAGGTAGAAGGTCCCCTTGGCCACACCGGCCGCGTCGGTTATGTCGGCCACCGTGGCCCCCCGGACCCCCTTGTCCCGGAACACCGTGCGGGCCGCCTCGAACAGCTCTCCCCGCCGCTCCTCCGGGCCCTTGGTGACCCGCCTCCTCGCGGCCCCCACGCGCATCCCCATGGCTCGCAGTCTACGCGGGGAAGGCCGGGCCGCCGGACGGACCCCGCTCACCCCAGGGCCCTGGCCAGGTCCTCGATGAGGTCGTCGGGGTGCTCGATGCCCACCGACAGGCGGACCAGGGCCCCGGGGACCTCGAGGGGCGAGCCGGCCACGCTGGCGTGGGTCATGGGGGCCGGGACCTCGATCAGCGACTCCACCCCTCCCAGGGACTCGGCCAGGAAGAAGAGCTCGGTGGATTCGGCGACCCGCACGGCCTCCTCTTCAGACCCGACCTCGAAGGAGACCATGCCCCCGAAGTCGCGCATCTGGCGGGCGGCGACCTCGTGCCCGGGGTGGCCGGGCAGTCCGGGGTAGTGCACGCGCCGGACCTTCCCGTGGCCGGACAGGAACCCGGCCACGGCGCGGGCTCCCCGGCAGTGGGCCTCCATCCGAAGCGCCAGCGTCTTGCATCCCCGGAGGGCCAGGTAGCAGTCCATCGGCCCGGGGACGGCCCCCACCGCGTTCACCAGGAACCGCAGCCGCTCGGCCAGGTCGTCGTCGGACAGCACGAGGGCTCCGCCCACGAGGTCCGAGTGCCCACCCAGGTACTTGGTCACCGAGTGGACGACGACGTCGGCGCCGAGCTCCAGGGGCCGCTGGAGGTACGGGGTGGCGAACGTGTTGTCCACCACGAGCCGGGCCCCGGCCCCGTGGGCGACCTCGGCGACGGCGGCGATGTCGATCACCTTGAGCAGGGGGTTGGTGGGGGACTCCGCCCAGACCATCCGGGTCCGCTCCGTCACGGCGCCCCTCACGGCCCCCAGGTCGGTCATGTCCACGGTGTCGAACCCCACGCCCCAGCCGTCCAGGACCCGGGCCAGCAGCCGGTAGGTCCCCCCGTAGACGTCGTCGGCCAGGACGACGTGATCGCCCGGCGAGAGGGTCAGCAGGAGGGTGGACTCCGCGGCCAGGCCGGAGGCGAACGACATGGCGTGGCGGCCGCCCTCCAGGGAGGCCAGGACCTCCTGGAGCGCGTCGCGGGTCGGGTTCCCACCTCTCGCGTAGTCGTGGCGGATCGGCTCCCCGACCCGGGGCTGGGCGTAGGTGGAGGTCTGGTAGATCGGCACGTTCACCGCGCCGAACAGCGGCTCGGGTTCCTGGCCGGCGTGGATGGCCCGGGTCTCGAACCGCAGGTCGCTCATCGCATCTCCGGAGGCAGCTCCCATCCCCTTCTCCTCAGCTCGTCGACGGCCTCCTGGCCCGCCCGGGCCCGGGCCCACAGACCTGACTTGCGCTTCGCGTCGTGCCCCCGGGCGAACTCGGCCCCGGTCAGGGCGGCGCACTCGGGATCGCCGCACCGGCAGGGGCTCATGCCGGCGAACGGTGGCTGCTCGACCTCCTCCTCGGGCGCCGCCGGGCACCGCCGGTAGGGGTTGGCCGGGAGGGTGGCCGAGGGGAGGACGATCACCCCCTCCGCGGGGTCGCCGGGCGCGCTGAACCGCCGCCGGAGGGCGAACAGGCCGGTCAGCGCGGCGAGGGCGGCGTCCACCTGGTCGACGGAGGAAAGCGAGGCCCCGTCAACGCCGGCCGCCCGCAGGACGGCCCCCCGCCACGAGCGCTTGTTCGACCCCTGCGGGGGGAGGCATCCGGCCAGCACGACCGCCGTCGCGTGCGGGAACACCTCCAGGGCGTGCCCGGCCGGCGGGCCGGAGCCGTACCGCGGGTAGCCGTTTGCCGCGGCCACCCTGAAGACCTCGAACCCCACGCGCATCCATTCGTAGAACGGATGGTCGGCCCCCCGGTCGCGCGTGGGGGTGCCGAAGCACTGGATGCCGAACCACCGCACCTCGCGCTCGGTGCGCCGGGCTCGCCCGCTCGTCGCCCAGGACGGGGGGGAGTCCACCGCGATCACGTCCGGCCGGTGCTCCTCGATCAGCCGGCCCAGCGCCGTCACGGGCAGCCGGCGGTGGGTGGCCACGGGGGCGAGCCCCTCGTCGAGGAGGACGAGGTCGAGGCCCTTGCGCACGCCGACGTCGATGCCGAGAGACCGCACCGCCCTACGCCCCCGGCCGGTGGGCCAGGAACTCGAGGAGGTCGCTCCGCGTGAGGACCCCCAGGACCCGGCCGTCTGCCACCACCAGCACGGCCGGCGCGGTCTGGAGCGAGGAGAAGGCCACCTCCACGGGGTCCTCCTCCTCCACCAGGGGGATCGGCGGGCCCATCACCTCGGCAACGTCGGCCTGGAGCGAGTCCGGGTCGCGGAAGACCCGGTCCAGGAGGCCCCGCTCGCGGATCGAGCCCACGATCGCGCTGACCTCGGAGGAGTCCTCCCGGACCACCGGGGCCTGGGAGATCCCGTGCTCCTGGAGGCGGTCGACCGCGGCCCGGACCTTCTCGCGGGCTCCCACGGCGATCACCGCCGGGAGGCCGGAAGGCTTGGAGGCCAGGACCTGGCGGACCGTGACGGTCTCCGGGCGGTCGAGCATCCCGTACTGGAGCAGCCAGGAGTCGGAGTACAGCTTGGACAGGTAGTTCCGCCCGGTATCCGGGAGGATCACGACCACCACGGCCTCCGGGTCGTCCATCTCGCCGGCCACCTGTAGGGCGGCGAACACCGCCGTCCCGCCGGATCCGCCGACCAGGATGCCCTCCTGACGGGTCACGGCCCGGGCCACGGCGAACGAGTCGCGGTCCGAGACCCGCACCCAGCGATCGACAAGCGACGGGTCGAGGGTCTCGGGCCAGAAGTCCTCGCCGATCCCCTCCACCAGGTACGGGCGCGCGGTGTCCCCCGAGAAGAGCGAGCCCTCGGGATCGGCTCCGACCACCACGACGTCGGGCTTGCGCTCCTTCAGGTATCGCGCGGCTCCGGTGATCGTCCCGCCGGTGCCCACCCCGCAGACGAAGACGTCGATCTGGCCCTCGGTCTGCTCCCAGATCTCCGGTCCGGTGGTCTCGTAGTGGGTCCGGGGGTTCTCCTGGTTGCAGTACTGGTTGGGCTGGAAGGCCCCGGGGATCTCCTCGGTGAGCCGGTCGGCCACGCGGTAGTAGGACTCCGGGGACTCCGGCTCGACGGCGGTGGGGGTGATGACCACCTCGGCCCCGTATGCCCTGAGGAGGGCCACCTTCTCCTGGCTCATCTTGTCGGGCATCACGAAGATGCACCGGTAGCCCTTGATGGCCGCGGCGATGGCCAGCCCGTGCCCGGTGTTCCCGGAGGTCGGCTCGACGATCGTGCCTCCCGGACCGAGGAGCCCGTCGCGCTCGGCGGCCTCGATCATCCGGATCCCGATGCGGTCCTTCACGCTCCCCCCGGGGTTCAGCATCTCGAGCTTGGCCAGGACCTGCGGCCTGACCCCGCGGGCCACGCGGGACAGCCGGACCAGGGGCGTGTTCCCCATGGCATCCAGGAAGTTGTCGAGCACCCGCATCCGAACGGCCTCCCCGCGCTCGCGCCGGGACCCATTCTGGCAGAGGAGCGCCCCCCAACGACCCCCCGGATCAGCCGGACCCGGTGTCGTCGTAGGCCTGGAAGGCGAGGGCGAACACGCTCCCCCCGCCGGCCCTGGGCTCGAGGGTGATCCGCCCCCCGTGGGCGGACATGACCCGGCGGACCAGGAACAGGCCGATCCCCAGCCCCTCGTGGGAGCGCGTGGTGCTCTGGTCTGCCTGCGTGAACGCCTCGAAGATGCGGTCCCTGACCTCGTCCGGGACGCCGGGACCCCGATCGGCCACGGCCACGACGAGCTGGCCCGGCCCGGCGCGGACCTCGACCTCGACCGGCTCCTCCTCGGGCGAGAGGGCCAGCGCGTTCTCCAGGACCGCCACCAGGGATCGCGTGGCGAGGTCGGCGTCGAGCCACGCCCTGCGGTCGGCGGTCGCCTCCTCGGGAGGCAGGCGCAGTCGGTGGGCCTGCCCGGGGAACTCGGCGGCCGCCGCATCGAGCACGGTCCGGATCTCCGTCGGCCGGGTGGCGACGGCGAGCCCCTCGCGGTCGAGCCTGGCCGCCGCGGAGAGGTTCCCCAGGAGCCGGCGGATCCTCTCCGTGGCCGACGCCACCCCCCGGACCAGGCCCGACAGGTCCTCGGGCGTGAGGTGCGTGCCGTGCTCCTGCAGCGTGATGGCGGAACCCTGGATCACGGACAGGGGGGTGAACAGCTCGTGGGCCAGGATCTGGATCAGCTCGCTCTTGGTCCGGTTGAGCTGCTGTAGCTCCCGGTTGAGGGACTCCGACCGGTCGAGGAGCGTGGTCAGCTCGTGGATCACGTCGGCGGTGACCTCCACCGAGAGGCTCCCTTGGCCCCGCACCGACCGCTTGACCGTCTCGACGATCTGATCGGCCGGCGTCCCCTTGACCACATACCCGACCACCCCGGCCCGGAGCATCTCGAGCACCGTCCGGCGGTCCTCATAGGCCGACAGCGCGATCACCCTGGTCCGCGGGGAGCGCTGGGCGATCTCGCGGGTGGCCCGCGGCCCGCCGCCCCCGGGCATCTTCACGTCGACCAGGGCCACGTCCGGCCGCTCCCGCTCGGCCAGCTCGATCGCCCCGTCGGCGTCGCTGGCCCGGCCCACGAGCTCGAAGCCCTCCTCGCCGGAGATGAGGTCGGCGATGGCCTCCCGGAGGGCGGGGTCGTCCTCGGCGATCAGGATCCGGATGGGCTTCCCCATGCTCCTCTCGTCCCCGGGCACGGGCCCGCCCCGCTGGAGCCCGCGGGGCCGGGCCGAGCGCCCGTTGCGCGAAGGCGGGCCCCCACGGTCGGAACTTACATCAACGTGGGTCGGTCCGAGGGCGGTCGGGTCTGACGGGTGTACGCTCGCCCGCGGGATGGAAGGCCGGGGCGCAGTCGGACGATGAGCGGGCCGCGCGAGGTCCGGTCACCGCG
>JACQTL010000159.1 GCA_016210805.1 Actinomycetota bacterium
CCACCAGGGTGCTCACCGACGCGGCCATCAGCGCCAAGTCCGACCCGCTGCTGGGCCTGAAGGAGAACGTCATCATCGGCAAGCTCATCCCCGCGGGAACCGGGATGAGCCGGTACCGGAACCTCCAGGTCAAGATCAAGCCGGAGGCCATCCCCGAGTACTGGCTGGCCCGGCGGGAGCAGCTGCAGGACGCCGCCGAGATGGGCGAGGGCGAGCCGGTGCCGATCCCGGGGTCGATGACCCGGGAGGAGGCCGAGCGGGCCCTGGGAGGCCTCTCCTCCGAGGAGTAGCCGGACATCCGTGGGGCGGGCCTCGCGCCCGCCCCACGGCCATCCCGCTCAGCCGTTCGATCCCTCTTCGAGGAGCGCGCGTTCCAAGAGTCGGGTGATGTGACGGCGGTAGTCATCCGACGTCCAACCGAGCTCCTTCGTCAGCTCTCGCCACACGCCCGGCATGGTGATCGCATAGAAGAGGTGTGCTGCCGCATCCACCGTCCAGGCATCGGCGAGCTGCCCTTCGTCGTGGACCCGCTGGACGATCGCGCGGTGGACCGCCTGCCGGTTGGCCATCCGGTTCCTCCACGCGGCGGCCAGCGCCCGGTCCTCCTGCTGAGCCGCTTCCAGGACCTGTGCCACCCGGTCGATGCGCGGCGCCATCCTGACGTAGAGCTCCATCGTTCGCTCCAACATCTCGGCACCGGTGGGGGCGGCGAAGACGTGAGCCACCATCTCCTGGAGCCCGAGGGTCTCGTCAATGAACTCCACGAGGGCGATCAGCAGCCCGGATCGGTTGCCGAAGTGGAGATACAGCGCCTGGCGGGAGACCCTCGCGCGGGCGGCGACGTCGACGAGGCGCACGTCGGCACCGCGTTCTTCGATCAGCTCCCAGGCGGCTCGGAGGATGCGCTCCCGGGTCGCCGGATCGCCGTAGGGAGCGCTACTTGACACCGCGAAAACCTCTCATGTAGCGTCAAGTTTACGCGGTGTAAAGGGGGGGCCGACATGTCCGAGCCCATCGTTTTCGTCACCACCATGCAGATCCACGAGGGCAAGCTCGAGCAGTTCAAGGAAGGTTCGCAGAAGGCGATGGCGTGGGCGGAGGCGAACGGTCCTCAGCTCATGCAGGGGGTCTACATCGACGAGGAGGAGATGCGGGCCCACGGCTTCCAGCTCCACCGGGATTCCGAGTCCATCCTGTCCTGGTGGCAGGTGGGCGATCCGCACATCCAGGACGTGATGCAGCACATCACGGTGACGCGCGTGGACATCTACGGACGACCCAGCGACGCGGTGATGGAGGGGATGCGGCGGCTCTCGGGAACGGGAGCCACCTTGACCGTGACCCCGCGGCTCACCGGCTTCAGTCGCTTCCAGGGCGGCGCCTAGGTTCCGGATCGGCGCTCGCGGGACTCGGCCGACCGGTGGGGCCGGGTCGGCCCCGGGCCAGCTCCAGGAGCACGCCGTGGACGGCGGGAGAGCCGGCCAGCACGTCGCCTCCCAGGTGGCCGTCGCCCCCCGACCAGTCGGACACCACGCCGCCGGCCTCCTCCACCAGGAGGGAGCCGGCGGCGACGTCCCAGGGCGACAGTCCGAGCTCGAAGAAGCCGTCGAACACGCCCGCGGCCACCCAGGCCAGGTCGAGGGCCGCGGCCCCCGGCCTGCGGAGGTCCTCGAACCGCCTGAGGGCCGCCTCCATCACCGCCAGGTACCGGGGGAGGGCCTCCTTGCGGCGGAAGGGGAACCCCGTGCCCACCACGGCCTCCTGGGGAGCCCGCGCCGAGACGCGGATGCGCTCGGTCTCGCCGGTCTCCGACCGGCGCCACGCCCCTTTGCCCGTGGAGGCCGCGTAGGTCTCCGCGAGGAGCGGGCCGTGGACGACCCCCACGGTCGGGCGGCCCCGCTCCACTAGGGCCACGGAGACCGCCACCACCTTGAACCCGTGAACGAAGTTGGTGGTCCCGTCCAGGGGGTCGACCGACCAGTACCGGTCGCCGGCCGGGCCGCCCTCCTCCTCCCCGACCATCGGGATCTCCGGGGTCTCCCGGGCCAGGAGGGCCCCGATGGCCTCCTCGCTCCGCCGGTCGACCGCCGTGACGTAGTCGCCGGCGGAGCCCTTGGTCCGGGCCGCGGTCTCGTCGAGAGACGACCGCACGACCGCGCCACCCAGCAGGGCGGCCCGCTCGGCCAGGGCGAGGAGCTCCGCGCTGTCGTATGCCACGGCCGGGCACGCTACCAGACGAGCTCCCGGCCGCTTCGACCCGGGCCCACGCTGAGGTGCGCCCGGGAGGTTGACCCGGAGCGGATGGCGGCGTAGCGTTCCGCCCATCCTCGGGGGAAGGGGGGCAAGCAGGCGCGCCGACGAGCGGTTCCTCACGTTCCCAGACGTTTCCCTTGCGAGCATCGAGGAGGATCCGTTGAGGAGAGCCATCCTGGCCTCCGTGGTCGCCGTCGCGCTCCTGTCGGTCTTCACCGTCGGAACGCCCGCGAGCGGAGCCAAGCAGCTGAACAAGGCCCTGACGGCGTCGCTGAAGGCGCCGAAGCGGCTGCCCAACGGGGCGTTCGCCCCGCAGCTTTCGGGCGGGACCCTGGCGACCGCCGAGGAGGCCCTCGGGATCTCGGCGCCGAGCGCGGCCCATGCCCCGGCGCCGGCCGTTCACGGGCCGCCGTTCGCCGGCGGCACGAACGGCTGTCCCAACACGTTCGCGGGCCCGATCCCGAACGTCCGGGCCAACCAGATGTGCGACCTCCGCCGCCAGGCCGAGGAGTGGGTGGCGGTCAACCCGACCGACCTCGACAACGTCGTGGTGTCCCAGAACGACTCCCGGATGGGGTTCAACCAGACCGGCGTCGACTGGTCGCTCGACGGTGGGGCGACCTTCGGGGACTACGCCGTGCCCACGCAGAACTTCACCTGCGCCGGGCCGACCCACGACGCGTTCAGCGACCCGATCCACGCGTTCGACATGAACGGGAACCTGTTCTACGGCGCCATCGGCTTCAACATCTTCGACGGCGTGAACGGGATCTACATGTGGAGGTCGAACGCGGCCAACAAGGGGTCGTTCCTGCACAGCCCGACCGGGACCGAGTTCTCCTCGACCCCGTCCACCGTGGTGTGCGAGTCGGATCCCGGCTCGCCGATCTTCCACGACAAGGAGTTCATGGCCGTCGACGCGTTCCCGGCCAGCCCGTTCGAGGGGAACATCTACTTCACGTGGACCCGGTTCGACTTCTCGGCCGGTTACGTCGAGTCGCCGATCTACTTCACGCGCTCCACGGACGGCGGCAACACGTGGGCGAATCCCAAGGAGATCAGCGGCGCCAACGCGGCGATCTGCTCGCAGGCCACGATCTTCGGGGCGGCGGGCCCGGACAGCCGGTGCAACTTCGACCAGGGTTCCTGGCCGGTGATCGGTCCGGACGGCTCGATCAACGTCGTGTACAACAACTGCAACTCGACGGCGACGTCGCCGTTCGGTCCTCCGGGGGTCTGCCAGCAGCTGTTCGTGAAGTCCACGAACGGCGGCGTGACCTGGTCGGCTCCGGTCATGGTGGCCAAGGACTTCGCCACCCAGCCGGTCAACCTGGGCGGGACCGACCCGGTGACCGGGTGCCCGTCGTTCCGCCAGTGCCTGTTCCCGAACGGGTACCGGATGAACGACTTCCCGGCGATGGGGATCGACGAGACCAGCGGCAAGCTCGGCGTGTTCTGGGCCGACTTCCGCAACGGCGGCCCGTGCGCGACCGACACCTCGTTCGGCGTGCCGTTCCCCGTGCTCCCCTGCGACAACATGAACAACGACGTCTTCTACGCGACGTCGACGGACGGGGGAGCCACGTGGGGGCCGACCAAGCTGATCACCAAGATGCCGGGAGGCGGTCCCGACCCGGCCGCCCAGTGGCAGCCGTGGGGTGACGTCGGCGAGGACGGCAAGCTCTACGTGGCCTACTACGACCGGAAGTACGGCGGGTGCGAGGGGACCGGGTGCAACGACATCACCCTGGCCGCCTCCAACCCGAGGGGCTCGCGGTGGACGTTCACGCGGATCACCACGGGCTCCATGCCGGACCTCGACGTGGCGGCCAACCCGTTCCAGGCCGGGTTCCTGGGCGACTACATCGGGCTCCAGGTGATCGGGGGCAAGGTCCACATCGTGTGGGCCGACACCCGGGGCCTGGGCGGCACCGTGGAGGAGGACATCTACTACGCGAGCGTGCCCGCCTGACAACCGGCTCGCCCGAACGCACCGAGGGGGCCCTCCGGGGCCCCCTCGGCGTTCCCGGGAAGGGGGGCCGGGCACCGTGTCTCCGGCCCGGTATCATGTGTCGGGCGAGCCAACGCGCCGGCTCCCTCGGGGTCCCCGGCGCGTTGACAGGCTGCGGCCCCGGCTAGTAGCTTTATCGGTTGCGTCCGCCTTCTGGCGGAACGCCCTGCCGAACGAGTAAGGGGGACCCAAGGGGTAGCTGAACCGTGAGCGCAGCACCCCTGGGCCGGACCGGATGGTCCGGCTTTTCGTTGGCCCTGGAGACGACGACGAGAGTGAAGACGGACGTCCTATGCCTACGATCCAGCAGCTGGTCAGGAACGGGCGCGAGCGCCCGAGGGGTAAGACGAAGAGCCCCGCTCTTCGGGCCTCTCCCCAGCGCCGCGGTGTCTGCACGCGCGTCTACACGACCACCCCGAAGAAGCCGAACTCGGCGCTGCGGAAGGTCGCACGCGTGCGCCTGACGAACGGCATCGAGGTGACCACGTACATCCCCGGGATCGGCCATAACCTTCAGGAGCATTCCGTGGTGCTTATCCGCGGCGGCCGCGTCAAGGAC
>JACQTL010000155.1 GCA_016210805.1 Actinomycetota bacterium
CACCAGGGCGGCGTTCGGGTGCTCCATCCCCTCACCTCCGTCCCCCGCACCGGGCTCCGGCTCCTCTAGACCGGGAGGCGTAACCATCCTGGTAACGATGTTCACCCGAGGGAAAAGGAGCCGACGGGCGACCACCGGATCGCGTGGCGCGGCTCCGGGGCGTAGGAGCAGAACGTCCCGGTCCGCACCGTGTTGGCCAGGTGGCGTCCGAGGTCCGGGTCGGCCTCCTGGATGCGGGCGATCGCGGCCCTGATCGCCCGGGTGACGGCGACCCGGGCCCGCTCCGCGTCCGAGGCGGCCCGGCGGTCCCTGCCCCCCAGGCCCACGGCCCCGGCCAGCTCGTCGGCGAGGAACTGCATCTCCTCCCTGGCCCGGGCGGCCCGTTCGGGGTCGGAGAACCGCTCGGCCTCCTCGACCTCCTCCCTGAGCTCCTCGAGCCGGGCCCGGTAGGAGGCCTTGGCCCGCGCGTCGAGCACCGGGCCGGCGTCGTCGGGGCGCCCGGGCCGGATGCCCTCCTCCCTGGCGGAACGAGCCTCCTGGCGGCGTGGCGCGGCCCCCGCGACCAGGTCGAGGACGTGGACCTCGACGTCGGGGGTGAAGAGGAGGCGGGCCAGGTGGCCCATGCCCCGGAGGTCGCGGATCCGCGAGGTCCGTCCATCCACGGCGACCGTCCAGTAGTCGCCCTCCCGTCGGAACACCCCGGACGAGGGCTCGGTCGGGGCCCGGTCCTCGGAAACCCGCGCGGCCGGGGCGGAGCCCCACGCGGCCGCGATCTCCCCCGCGAGGGTGGCCATGCCCAGCCGCGCGGCCGCGGTCCGCGCGGCCTCGACCAGCTCCGAGGCGCGCTCCTCGTCGCCGGGCGCCCCCCGGGAGGCCAGCGCCCTGGCCAGCTCGTGGCGGGCGTGGGCGATCCACGGGTGCCCGCCCATCCGCTCGCCGACCTCGATCGCCGTCTCGAGGTGCCGGACGGCGTGGCCGAGGTCCCCGGCGGCCAGCGCCGCCAGGCCCAAGTAGCGGGCGGCCGGGCCCATGCAGTACCCGGAGGAGAGCATCACGTTCCGCCGCTCGAAGGGCTCGAGCAGCGTGTGGAGCACCGCGGCGCGCCGGGCGTCCCCCAGCCGGTCGGCCAGCAGGCAGCAGGTCGCGATGGCGAACGTCCACCCGATGTCGCGGGGGACGGCGCCGAAGTCGTCGGCGGCGAGTCTCTCGAGCTCCTCGCGGGCCTCGCCGGTCCGCCCCAGCGCCATCAGCGTGTGGGCCAGCCGGGCTCGGGGGAACACCAGCGGGGCCATCCGCTCGGTGGCCTCCCGGATGACCGGGAGTGACGACTCCAGCGCGGCCAGGTCCCCGGTCTCCTCCCAGACGAGGGACATCTGGAAGCTGTAGGCCAGCGGGCCCTCGGGGTCCTCGGCCCGAACGGCGTGCTCGTCCTGCCGGCGGGTGATCTCGGCGGCCTCCGCCCAGCGGCCGGACAGCGTGGCCCGGACCCCCCGGCGCATGGCCGCCCAGACCAGCAGCTGGGGACGCTGGAGCTCCTCGGCCAGCCGGGCGTAGGACTCGATGTCGGGGTCGGCCCGCCGCAGGTCGCCCAGCTCGAGCAGTGCGTTCAGCCGCCACTGGTACCCCTCGAGCAGCCGCTCCCGGTCCCCGGACCGCCGGGCCAGCTCGAGGATCTCGGTGGCCACCTCGAGGCGCTCCTCCACGCTCTCCGGCCCCCAGACGGCCTGGAGCCTGGCGTTGAGCGCGAAGGCCAGGGTGGCGGGGTCGTCCAGCCGGCGGGCCATCTCCACGGCCTCCCGCCCCAGTCGGGCCCGGCGATCGGCGGCCGCGGGGACCCCCAGCAGCTCCATGGCCAGCCGGGCCAGGACGGTGGCCCGCAGGGCGGAGTCCTCTTCGGGGAGGGCGGCCAGGGCCTCCTCCAGGAGGGCGAGCTTGGGCTCGTCGAGCACGGCGAACTCGCCGGTCTCGGCGAAGCGCAGGGCGGCCCCGGCCAGCCCGTCGGCGTCGCCGGCCGCCCTGAAAAGGCCAGCGGCCCGCTCGAGGACCGACCGGGCCGCGGTGGCCCGCCCGGCCCGGAGCTGCGCTTCCCCGAGCTCGAGGAGGAGCGCCCGGCGGAGACCCTCGTCGGGCGCCCGCGCGGCGGTCTCCATCGCGGCCAGGGCCCGCCCGAGATGCTCGACGGCGTCCTCGTACGCGTACAGGCGCATGGCCCGCTCCCCGGCCTGACGGGAGAGGTCGATCCCGCGATCCGGGCCCGTGAGGGGCGCGGCGGCCAGGAAGTGGTGGGCGAGCTCCTCGAGGTGGGGGTCCCGGTCGTCGCCGTACAGGGCGGAGAGCGCCTCGGCCACCCTCAGGTGCAGGGCGGCGCGCTGGTCGGCCGGGATCGCCTCGTAAAGGGTCTCGCGGATCAGGGCATGGGCGAACGCGTACCGGCCGATGCCCTCGGTCGACTCGGTGACCAATCCGGCGCGCACGGTGTCGTCGAGCACCCCGAGGATCCGCTCCACGGGCTCCGCGGTGACCTGGGCCAGGAACAGCAGCGTGAAGTTCCGTCCGATCACGGAGGCCGCCGGCAGGACCGTGGCCGCCGCCGGCCCCAGCCGGTCCAGCCGGCGTCGGATCGCGTCGCGGACCCGCCGCGGGATCGGGAAGCCCGTCGCCGGCAGCGGGCCGGCCCGGTCGGGCGCCTCGTCGAGCATCGCCCGGACCACCTCGTCGACGAACAGGGGGTTGCCGCCCGTGGCGTCGTGGACGGCGGCGACCAGGGCGGGCTCCGGACGCCTCCCGGAGAGCGTCTCGATGAACCCGGCCACGTCTTCGGCCGGGAGCCCCCGGAGCCGGAGGACCTCCGCCTCGGCCAGGGTCTCCTCGAGGAGCTCGGCGACGTCGTCGGGAGGTTCGGCATCGACGTCCCGGACCGTCCCGAGCAGGAGGAGCCGGGCCTCCAGGAGGTGGCGGGCCAGGAAGCGGATCAGGAGCAGGGACGGCACGTCGGCCGCGTGGAGGTCGTCGAGGACCACCACGAGCGGCTCTTCCTCGCCCCGGGAGCGGAGGAGCCGGGCGACCGAGTCGAACATGGCGAACCGTGCGGAGTCGGGGTCGAGGGCCGGGGGCTCCGGTGACGGGATGGGGCGCTCGCCGATGCCGGGGAGGAGCTGGGCGAGGTGCGTGAGGTCGGCCGGGGCCGGCGGCGGGACCCCCGGCGACCCACCGCCCGGGGCAGGCTCGAGCAGGGCGCGGAGGACCTGGACCCACGGCCAGTAGGCGGGGGCGCCCCCCGAGTCCCAGCACCGGCCCCAGACCACCCGGGCCCGCCCGTCCTCCCGGGCCCCCCGCGCCAGGCGCTCGGCCAGGCGGGTCTTCCCGATCCCCGGCTCCCCGGCCACGACGGCCAGCCTGACCCGTCCGGCCAGGGCCTCGGCCAGGCACTCCTCCAGCCGGGCGAGCTCGCGCGCCCGGCCCACGAACGGCCCACCAGCCAGCGCGACCAGCCCGACCTCCCCCCGGGTCCAGGGACCTGAGTGTAGGTGCCGTCCGGGAAGCCGGTCCAGGCAGGCCGATCGGTTCCCGGGGACCGGGACACGGAGCCGGTGTGGGAGCATCGGAGCGGATGACGGAGGGACCTCGAAGGCGCGTGCGGCTGGTCCGGGCGGGGTTCCCCGAGCCGCCCGAGCGCGACACGGCGGTCTCCCGGGCCCTCATGGAGCTGGCCGGGGCGGGAGAGGAGCCGGAGACGCTCCGGGTCCACTGGCCGGGGCGGGTGCTCGCCCTCGGGCGGCTCGACCGGGTCTCGCCGGGGTACGCCGAGGCCGTCGCCGCGGCGCGCCGGGCCGGGTTCGCCCCGGTGGAGCGCCTGGCCGGGGGCCGGGCCGCCGTGTTCCACGAGGGGACGATCGCCTTCGCCTGGGCGGTCCCCGACCCGGACCCGAAGGCCCGGATCCAGGCCCGGTTCGAGGAGGTCGCCGGGATCGTGGCCGCGGCCTTCCGGGCGGTGGGCGTGGACGCCAGGGTGGGGGAGGTGCCCGGGGAGTACTGCCCGGGCCGGCACAGCGTGAACGCCGGCGGGGAGCGCAAGCTCATGGGGGTGGGGCAGCGGCTCGTGACCGGCGCCGCGCACGTGGGCGGCGTCGTCGTGGTGGACGGGGCCGACCTGTTGAACGGCGTCCTTCAGCCCGTCTACGCGGCCATGGGGTTCGACTGGGACCCCTCGGCGACGGGCAGCCTGGCCGCCGAGGTCCCCGGCCTTTCCTGGGAGGACGCCGAGCGGGCCGTCCTGGACGCCTTCGCGGAGCGATACGACCTCGTGGAGGAGCCCGCCCTCTCGGCCGGGGTCCTGGCCCTGGCCGAGCGCCTCGAGCCCGAGCACCGCCCCTCGACCTGACGTTTGGTCGACGCGAAACCCTGGACGCCGGGGCGGGGTGGACCTACAGTCCGGACATGCGCACCTGTCCGGTGTGCGGGTCGGGGAACCCGGACGACGCGGACTCCTGCTCCAGCTGTGGCGCCGACCTCTCGTCCGGCGAACCGGAGGCCGCCGGCGGGGAGGCCACCGTGGTCGTGGCCGACCTCTCGGTCTCCTCCGGGGTCCGGGCCCGATATCCCGGCGCGGCGCACCGGCTGGGGACGTCCTTCGAGCAGGTTTGCCGCCGCGAGGTCGAGAGCCATCACGGCACGTTCCGGCAGCTGGGGGACCAGGTGGTGATCGCCTTCCGGGGCGAGGAGGAGGGGTGGGGTCACGCCGCCCGGGCCGTGGACCTCGCCATCCGGATCCAGCGGTGGGCGACCGAGGCCGTCCAGGGCCTGGGGACGGTGCCCGAGGGAGGGTTCCGGCTCCACGTCGGGATGCACAGCGGCCCCCTGGGGGCCGATCCGGAGACGGCCGGGCCGGGGGACCTCCTGGCGGACGGCACGGTCGCTCTGGCCGGTCGCCTGGAACGGGCCGCCCGCCCCGGCCAGGTCCTGCTGTCGTCCGTGTCGGCCCGTGAGGCCGGCGCCGAGGACATCACCGTGCCCGTCGAGGGTCTCCGCCGCAGGCGCCGGCTCCGCCCCCTCGAGCCCGTGGCCCTCGAGGTCGGCCGGCTCGGCGAGGCCATGAGGGCGGCGGAGCCCCCTGGGGAGAGGGCGGAGCCCACCGGCGAGGAGGCCGCCTTCGAAGAGGCGGTCCCGGCTCCGCCCCGCTTCGCGAACGTGGCCGTGGCTCGAGCGGAGGACGACACGGTGGTGCCGGCCTCGAGCAGCCTGGCCACGGGCCGCGGGTACGTCCTGCGGCTGGACATCGGCGAGCTCTCGCCGGAGAGCGTGGTCGAGAACGCCCGGGAGTGGCCCGTCCCCGAGCACCTGCTGCCGCGTCGAGAGGGGGGGCACTGGCTGGACGCCCTCGTGGTGAGCGACACGCTCGACGTGGAGACCGACCGCTACCCCCTGTTCCTGCCGGACCGGGGTTCGTCGTGGGTCTGCGCGTGCGAGCCGGGGTTCGAGCATCGCTGCCCGGAGGACGAGCGAGAGCCATACGTCCGGATCGCGTTCCGGACACTCGATGAGCCGGGTACCGCCGACATGCGCATCGGCCTGTATCACGAGGGGAACCTCGTGCAGTCCCAGCTCCTGAGGGCCGAGGTCCTCGAGAGCGAGGAGGACGGGCATCCCCACCGGTCCCGGATCGACTACACGCTCACGGCCCACCTGGGCGACCTGGCCGGCCTCGCCCCCAGGTCGCTCAACGTCCTCACGAACCGCAACGGTGACGGGACCCACCGGCTCGTGTTCAACGGGCGAGGCCGTCCGGTGTCCTTCACGCTCACCGAGGGGCAGATGGGCGGGGCCATGAAGGCCGCCCGGGCGAAGCTCCGAGAGATGCACATCAGGGAGCGGAGGTCGCTCGGCCGGACCAAATACGTGAACCTGTACGACGGGGAGAACCGCAAGTCCCCGGAGCGCTTCCTGGAGGACCTGACGGCCCTGGCGGAGCTCGGGTCTCTCCTGTGGTCGATGCTGCTGAACCAGCGGCTCGACGACCTGCTGAACCGGAAGGACGAGCTGGCCACGACGGTCCCCATACAGGTTTCCCGGGCGGGGGAGACGGTCTTCGTGTTCCCCTGGGCGCTGGTCTACGACATACCCCTCGAGCGGGGCGACCCCCGGTACACCCCGTGCCCTCTCGTGGCCCGGTGGGAGGAGATGGCGGCGCTCGACGGGTCGTGGCCGGACCGCTGCCCTCACGCCGAGGCCCACGCGACCAACGTGCTATGCCCGTTCGGCTTCTGGGGCTTCAGGCACGTCATCGAACAGCCTCCCTCGACAGGGCAGAGAGGAACCCTGGCCGGCGCCATAACGGTGTCCGGCGACGGCCTCACGTTCGTGCTCGGTCGGAGCCTGGAGCTCGACCCGGCCCTGGCCACCGCGCACCGGGAACGGCTGGGCGCCAGCCTGCCCGACGGCGCGACGATCGTCGACTGTGGGTCGCGGGACGCCGTGGCCAGGGCGCTGGCCGATCCCGATCTCGAGCTCGTCTACTTCTACTGCCACGGCCGCCGCGAGGTCCTGGCCGAGGGGATGGAGCCGGTCCCCTACCTGGAGATCGGCCAGGCCGAGAAGCTCTTCCCCTCCGACCTCCAGGCCTGGGTCCAGGGGGAATGGCCGCGCGACCACTGGAAGGTCGTGGCTCCGCTCGTGTTCATCAACGGCTGCCACACGGCGGAGCTGACGCCGGAGGGCCTGGTGAACTTCGTGGACACCTTCTGCGGGGTGCGGGCTCTGGGGGTGGTGGGGACCGAGGTCAGCGTGCACCAGGCGGTGGCCGGGGAGGTGGCGGAGATGTTCTTCGAGCAGCTCAAGGCCCAGCCCGTGGGGGAGGCCCTCCGGCGGGTGCGCCTGTCCATGGTGGCGAAGGGCAACATGATGGGGCTTGCCTACACTCCGTTCTGCTCCGCAGCCCTGCACCTTTCGTGAACGAAGGTCTACCGTCGGCGCAACCTGACAGGGGAGGGGGTCGGGATGAGGATCGAGGACCTGGGGGCCGCGGCCTTCGGCCTGGTGGTGGGGTGGGTCACCTACCGGACCCTTCGCCGCAAGGAGGGCGGCGCAGCCCTCTCGGACATCGCGGCGGTGATCGGCGCGGTCGGCGGAGCGGCCATCACGGCGCTCTTCGACAGCTCCCGTCTGTTCGCCGACTACAGCATCGGCCTGGCGATCGGGTTCTTCGGGTACTTCGTCGTCTCGCTCCTCATCTCGAAGGAGAAGACGGTCGAGTTCATGGGGGACTGACCGCCGTCAGGCGGTGAGGAGCACGGCCCGGACGGTGCCGAGGTCCTCGGCCACGCGATCCCAGGACATGCCCGCGTCGGCACTCACGTAGAGCTCGCCGTCCGCGGTCCCCAGGGCGGCGTGCCGGCCGGAAGCGGCCAGGCAGTGCGTGTCGAGGTTCGAGCCGAACCACTCGGGAAGCCCGGTCTCGCACGGCTCGAAGCGGGGCCTGTCGGAGAACGGGGCCCGGTACAGGGCGGCCCGGCGGGTGAACGGTCCGGTGGAGGCGGACAGGAGGACCGTGTCGCCGGCCACGGCGACCGCCCGGGCGTACGACGCGTGGAGGCCGTCCGCGTGAGTGGTCCACGTGTCCCCGCCGTCGAGCGAGAGCTCCAGGCCCCGGGCCGAGGCCGCCAGCGCGGCCCCCGGCTCGGTGGGATGGGCGATGACCTGGTGGACGTCGGCGTGGATGTCGATGGTCGGCTCCCAGGAGCTTCCCCCGTCCCGGGAGCGAACGATCCCCCCGACGTGCACGTTGGCCAGGATCGTCCCGTCGGCCCCCGCGGCCATCGACCGCACGTCCGGAGGCCCGCCCCACGGGGTGTGCCAGCCCTCCCGCCCGGCGGTGTCGTCGAAGGAGGTCAGGCGATCGACCCGGCCCCTGGTCAGGCGGAGGACGTGGGCCTCCGACGTCCCCACGAGGAGGTCCTCCCCCAGGGGCAGCAGGCAGTTGGCCCGCACGGGGTCCGTGCCGGCCACGTCCTCCCACCCGGTTCCCGACTGGTCCTCCCATCCGCGGACGGTGGTGTCCAGGCGGGAGACCGTCGTGCCCTCGATCACGGCCCAGATCGCGTCCCGGCCCCGGGCCAGGGCGGTCGCGCGGGCGCGGTCGTGGAGCGCGTGCGGGGAGCCTCCGGGGAAGGGCGCCGCGAAGAGGCCGGTGTCGGTCGCCACCAGGATGCCGGCCGGAGGGGCCATCCCGCGATGCTACGTCAGGCGGCGTCCGTCGCGGGCTCGACCTCCGGCCGGGGAGCCAGGGCCAGCGCGAGCACCTCGCCGACGTCCTCGGCCAGGTGGAACGTGACGTCCTCCCGGACCTTGTCGGGCACGTCGTCGAGGTCGCCCTCGTTCCTCCTGGGGAGGATGACCTCCGCCAGGCCGGCCCGGTGGGCGGCCAGGACCTTCTGCTTCACCCCGCCGATCGGCAGGACCCTGCCCTGCAGGGTGACCTCTCCGGTCATCCCCACCACCGAACGGACCGGCCTCCCGGTGAGCAGCGACGCGAGGGCCGTGGCCATGGCGATCCCCGCGCTGGGCCCGTCCTTGGGCACCGCGCCGGCCGGCACGTGGAGGTGGTACCGCCGGTTGAGCACGGACGGGTCGATGCCCAGCTCCTCGGCGTGGGACCGGACGTAGGACAGGGCGATCTGTGCCGACTCCTTCATCACGTCGCCGAGCTGGCCGGTGAGCGTCAGTCCCGGCTCCCCGTCCATGGCCGTGGCCTCGACGAACAGGACGTCGCCGCCCGTGCCGGTGACGGCCAGGCCGGTGGCCACACCCGGCACCGCGGTGCGCTCGGCGGCCTCGAAGAAGAACCGCGGGCGGCCGAGGTACTCGCGAACGTCGTCCGCGTCGACGCGCGTGCGCGTCTCCACGTCTTCACCCGCCACCCGGGTGGCCACCTTGCGGAGGACCTTGCCCAGCTCGCGCTCCAGGTTCCGGACCCCGGCCTCGCGCGTGTGGTCGGAGACCACCACCAGGATCGCCCCGTCCGTGACCTCCACCTCGTCCTCGCGGAGGCCGTTCCGCTCGAGCAGCCGCCCGCGATGGTGGTCGCGCGCGATGGCGACCTTCTCGTCCTCGGTGTAGCCGTCCAGCCGGATGACCTCCATCCGGTCGAGGAGGGGCCCGGGGACCGTCTCGGCGACGTTCCCGGTGGCGATGAACAGGACCTCCGAGAGGTCGAGGTCCACCTCCAGGTAGTGGTCGCGGAACGAGTGGTTCTGGGCGGGGTCGAGCACCTCGAGCAGGGCGCTCGAGGGGTCGCCCCGCCAGTCCGCGCCGACCTTGTCGATCTCGTCCAGCATGAACACCGGGTTCTTCGTGCCGGCCTCCTTGAGGGCCCGCACGATGCGCCCGGGGAGCGCTCCGACGTAGGTGCGCCGGTGTCCGCGGATCTCGGCCTCGTCGTGGATCCCTCCCAGGGCCATGCGGACGAACCTCCGCCCCAGGGCCCGGGCCACGGACTCGCCCAGCGAGGTCTTGCCCACGCCGGGGGGCCCGATCAGGGTGAGGATGGCGCCGGAGCCCCGGCCGCCGGCCGCCCCCATGCCGCGCTCGTGGCGGAGCTTGCGGACGGCGAGGTACTCGACGATGCGGTCCTTCACGTCCTCCAGCCCGGTGTGGTCCTCGTCCAGGATCCGGCGGGCTTCGGCCACGTCGAGGCGGTCCTCGGTCCGGACGTCCCAGGGGAGCTCGGTCATCCAGTCGAGGTACGTGCGGATCCACCCGTACTCGGGGCTCTGGGGGGACGTCCGCTCCAGGCGGCCCAGCTCCCGCTCGGCCTCCCCCCGGACGCCCTCGGGCATCCCCGCCTCCGCGATCTTGCGCCGGTACTCCTCGGTGACGTCCTCCTCCCCGTCCTCGCCGAGCTCCTTGCGGATCGCGGCGAGCTGCTGACGGAGGAGGAACTCGCGCTGCTGCTTCTGCATCCCCTCGGTGACCTCGCTGCGGATCCGGTCCTTGACCTCGACCTCGGCGAGAGTGTCCCGGGCCCAGGCCAGGACCTTCTCCAGGCGCTCCTCGACGTCGAGGGCCTCCAGGACCTCCACCTTCTGCTCGAACGACAGGTCGGGGGAGTAGCCGGAGGTGTCGGCCACGGCGCCGGGCTCGGCGACG
>JACQTL010000156.1 GCA_016210805.1 Actinomycetota bacterium
GATCGACGCGTTCCACGGGGCCTTCGAGCGATTAGCCGCCGAGGAGGCGACGACGAACTTCTACATCCTCGCGTCGTACATCCAGGGGCTCGTGGAGATCGAGGCTGCCCGGCGGGCCATCGAGGGCGGGGACATCTCGCGGGCCGGCTACCTGGAGGCCCTCCGGTCGATCTCCGACTTCGACGCCCGCGGGCTGCTCAACGCCCCGATCGACCTGACCCAGTTCCCGTACATCACGAACACCGACGCGCGGGTCCTCCAGCCGGGGACCGGCCTCCAGGAGTGGACCGTGGTATCCGACTACGCCACCCCGCAGGCCTACCAGGGCTAGGACACCCGGCCCCGGTGCTCGAGATCGGGAACCTGGAGGTCGTCTACAACAAGGTCGTGCTGGTCCTGCGGGGGGTGAGCCTCCGCGTGGAGGACGGCCAGGCCGTGGCCCTCCTGGGGAGCAACGGCGCCGGCAAGACGACGCTGCTCCGGGCCGTCACCGGGCTCTTATCCATCCACGACGGCGAGATCACGAAGGGCGCCGTCGAATGGAACGGCGAGCGCCTGGAGGGCCTCGCCCCCACGGAGATCGTCCGGCGGGGCGTGGCCCAGGTGATGGAGCGCCGGCGGATCTTCCCCGACCTCACCGTGGAGGAGAACCTCCTGGCCGGGGCGTACCAGCGCAGGGACGGCGAGGTCCGGGCCGACGTGGAGGCCCAGCTCGAGCGGTTCCCGGTGCTGGCCGGCCGGCGGAGCTCGGCGGCCGGCTACCTGTCCGGCGGCGAGCAGCAGATGCTGGCCATCGCCCGGGCCCTCATGGCCCGGCCCAAGCTCCTCCTCCTCGACGAGCCGTCCCTGGGGCTCGCCCCCAAGCTCGTGGAGGAGGTGGCCGGCGTGATCGGGTCCGTGAACGCCGAGGGCGTGGCCGTCCTGCTGGTCGAGCAGAACGCCGCCATGGCGCTCGACGTGGCCGATCACGGGTACGTCCTGGAGACCGGCCGGGTCGTCCACGACGGGACCGCGGAGGAGCTCCGGGAGGACCGCGACGTGAAGGACTTCTACCTCGGCCTGGGGGCGGAGGGGCGGAAGAGCTTCCGGGAGGTGAAGCACTATCACCGCCGCAAGCGCTGGCTCTCCTGAGCGCCCCGTCCCGGCCCCGGTCGACCTCAACCGCGTGACGCTCCGCTTCGCCGGGCTCACCGCCCTCGACGACGTCTCCCTCGCGGTGCCGGCCGGCTCCCTGTTCGCCGTGATCGGCCCGAACGGCGCCGGGAAGACCTCCATCTTCAACTGCATCTCCGGGGTGTACCGGCCGACGTCGGGACGCGTGCTGGTCGGCGGGCGGGACGTCGCCGAGCTCCGGCCCGACGAGATCGCCGGCCTGGGCGTGGCCCGGACGTTCCAGAACGTCGCCCTGTTCCCCTTCCTCACCGTCCTGGAGAACGTGCTCACCGGCCGCCACCACCTGATGCGGACGAGGTGGCTGGCCGGAGGGTTGTGGCTGGGCCCGGCCCGGCGCGAGGAGGTGGACCACCGCGCCGCCGTCGAGCGGATCCTCGACTTCCTCGACCTGGCGCGGTACCGCGCGGCCAGGGTGGGCATGCTGCCGTACGGCGTGCAGAAGCGGCTCGAGCTGGCCAGGGCCCTGGCCATGGAGCCCTCCGTCCTGCTGCTGGACGAGCCGTCGGCCGGCATGAACCAGGAGGAGACGGAGGACATGGCCCGCTACATCCTGGACATACGCGAGGAGATGGGGATCACCCAGATCCTCGTGGAGCACGACATGGGGGTGGTCATGGACCTGGCCGACGAGGTGGCCGTGCTGGACTTCGGCCGCCTGATCGCGCGGGGCCGGCCCGAGGAGATCCAGGGGGACCCCGAGGTGATCCGGGCCTACCTGGGCGGGTCGCGGGACGCTCGGGTGGCCGCGGCGACCGAGGAGGGAACGTCATGAGCAGCGTGAGGGAGGCGCCCGCGCCGGGCGTGGACACCGGGCTGGACACCCTGCCGGGCAGGGTCCGGCACCACGCCCGGGTCCGGGGGGACGCGGTGGCCATGCGCGAGAAGCAGCTCGGGGTGTGGCGGGGCATCTCGTGGGCCGAGTACTGGTCGAACGTGCGGGCCACGGGCCTGGCCCTGGCCGACCTCGGGGTCGGGCCGCGCGACCACGTGGCCATCCTGTCGGACAACCGGCCGGAGTGGCTCTACGCCGACCTGGGCACCGAGGGGATCGGCGCCCGGAGCGTGGGGGTATACGCCACGAACCCCGCGCCCCAGGTGGCCTACGTGCTCCGGCACAGCGGGAGCGTCGCCGTGTTCTGCGAGGGCCAGGAGCAGGTCGACAAGGTGGTGGCCGTCGCCGGGGAGACCCCCTCGGTCCGCCACGTGATCGTCTTCGACCCGCGGGGGACCCGGGGGTACGACGACCCCCGCCTCGTGGACTGGGAGTCCTTCCTGTCCCGGGGGCGGGAGCTCGACGCCGCCGACCCGGAGGCCTTCGAGCGGTTGCTGGCCCGCGTGGACCCCGCCGAGCCGTGCATGGTCGTGTACACGTCCGGGACCACCGGCCCGCCGAAGGGCGCCATGCTCACCTCCCGGAACGTGACCGCGGCCTCCGAGGCCACCGTGCGCCACTTCGGCTACACGGAGAAGGACCAGCTCCTGTCCTACCTCCCCCTGTGCCACGTGGCCGAGAAGATCTTCACGCTCTTCCTCCCGCTCACCTCCGGGGCGACCGTGCACTTCGGCGAGTCGATCGAGACGGTGGCCCAGGACCTCCGGGAGGTCTCCCCCACCGTGTTCCTGGGCGTCCCCCGGATCTGGGAGAAGCTCCAGGCCACGATCGAGGTGAAGATGCAGGACGCCTCGCCCCTCAAGCGGTGGCTTTATCGGAGGTTCACCCGCTCGGGGCAGGCCCTGGTCCGAAAGCGGATGCGAGGGGAGCGCTGGTCGGCGGCCGACCGGCTCCGGTGGAGGTTGGGCGACCTCATGGTGTACCGGCCGCTGCAGGAGCGCCTGGGCCTGCGGCGGTGCTGGTTCCCGATCTCGGGGGCCGCGCCGATCGCCCCCGAGGTGATCTGGTGGTTCCATGGCATCGGCGTGCCGATCCACGAGGGGTACGGGCAGACCGAGGGGACCGGCGTGTCCCACGTGAACCCCCCGGGGCAGGCCAGGATCGGCACGGTGGGCACGGTCGTCCCCATGGTGGAGCACCGGATCGCCGAGGACGGCGAGATCCTGGTCCGGGGACCGAACGTCTTCGCCGGCTACCTCCACGATCCCGAGGCGACCGGCGGCACGGTGGACGACGAGGGGTGGCTGCACACGGGCGACGTCGGTGAGCTCGACGAGGACGGCTACCTCACGATCACCGGGAGGAAGAAGGACATCATCATCACGGCCGGCGGCAAGAACCTCTCGCCCGAGCAGATCGAGAACGCCCTCAAGACGAGCCCGTACGTGAAGGAGGCCGTGGTCATCGGCGACCGCCGGAAGTTCATCTCGGCGCTCGTCCAGATAGAGGCGGACACCGTTGGGAACTGGGCCTCCCGGCGCGGGATCACGTACACGTCTTTCGCCGACCTGTCCTCCAGGCCCGAGGTCAGGACCCTGATCGAGGAGGAGATCAAGAAGGCCAACGAGCAGCTCTCCCGGGTCGAGCAGGTCAAGGCGTTCCGCCTGCTGCCCAAGGAGCTCCACCAGGACGACGAGGAGCTCACCGCGACCCAGAAGGTCCGCCGCCGCGTGTTCGAGGAACGCTACGCCGACCTGATCGGGTCGATCTACGGAGCCGCGGGGTGACTAGTCCGCGACGGACTACTGGGTCGGTGCCGGGCTGATGGAGAAGCTCCTCCAGCTCACCTTCTCCGGCCTGGCCCTGGGAGGCACGTACGCCCTGGTCGCCCTGGGCTTCGTGGTGATCTACCGCTCCTCGCAGGTGTTCAACTTCGCCCAGGGCGAGTTCCTGATCGTCGGGGCGTTCCTCATGACCACCCTCACGTCGAGCGGAGTGCCCTGGCCGGCCGCCCTGCTCGTCGCCATGCTGGTCACCGGGCTCCTGGGGGCGGTGATCGAGAGGGTGGTCCTCCGGCCGCTGGTCGGGCGGCCCACGTTCGTGCTGGCCATCCTCACGATCTTCATCGCGTTCCTGATGCGCACGGCCGCCGTGCTGATCTGGGGGGCCGACACCCGGGCGATGCCCTCGCCCTGGCCCCGGGACGGGACGCTCTCGGTGCTCGGGGCCAGGGTCACCTACAACTCCATCGGGGCCATGGTGGCCACCGCCGTCGCGCTGCTCGCGTTCTTCCTCCTGTTCCGGCGGAGCAAGATCGGGATCGGGATGCGCGCCACGGCCACCGACCAGGAGGCCGCGCTGGGCGTGGGGATCCCGGTGGGCCGAGTGTTCGGGACGGCGTGGTTCATCGCCGGGGCCACCGCGGCCCTGGGGGGAGTGTTCCTGGGCATGTTCCCGAGGGTCGTGGAGCCGAACCTGGGGTTCGTGGCCTTCCGGGCGTTCCCCGCGGTGCTGCTCGGGGGGCTGGACTCGCCGGCCGGGGCGGTCACCGGAGGGCTGATCCTCGGGGTCCTGGAGCTCCTGGCCCAGGGCTACGTGAACCCGGCCCTGGGGTCGTTCGGCCAGAACTTCCACGAGGTCTTCGCCTACATGTTCATGATCGTGGTGCTGGTGGTGCGGCCGTACGGGCTGTTCGGCCGCCGCGACATCGAGCGGGTCTGAGGCGGGAAGGGCGTGCCCTGATGCCGGTCCGGCCCCTGGTCACCAGGTACGAGGACGACCTGCGGCTGTTCGCGTCGAGGTGGCAGCAGGCCGGGCTGGCCCTCGGGCTGGTCGTCGTGCTGGTCTACCCGTTCGTGGCCGGGAACCGGTGGCTCTCCATCGGGAACCAGGCCCTCGTGGCGGTGGTGGGGTCCACGGCCCTCATGATCCTCACCGGCTTCACCGGCCAGATCTCCCTGGGCCACGCCGCCTTCCTGGCCGTGGGGGCGTACACGGCGGGGACGCTGACCACTCATCTCGGGTTGCCGTTCTGGCTGGCACTGCCGGCCGCCGGGCTCGCCGCGGCGGCGCTCGGCCTGGTCGTGGGCCCGTTCGCCCTCCGGCTGAAGGGCCTGTACCTGGCCATCGTCACGCTCGGGATGATCTTCGTGGTGAAGCACCTGCTCCTGTCGATCCCCTCGCTGACGCGCGGGGTCCAGGGGATCGGGGTCCCCATGAACTGGTGGTTCGTGGAGGGGGCGGAGGGCGGCGTGGCCGGGGCGGGGACGTTCGGCCGCCCGTTCGCGGTGGGGGCGCTGCGGTTCGACTTCAACACCCAGGCCTACTTCCTGTTCCTCGTCGTGGCGGCGTTCACGGTCTGGTTCGCCAAGAACCTCCAGCGGTCCCGGACCGGGCGAGCGATGGCCGCCGTGCGCGACCGCGACATCGCCGCGTCGGTGGTCGGGGTCCACCTGGCCAGGGTGAAGGTCGAGGCCTTCGCCATCTCGTCGTTCTTCGCCGGGGTGGCCGGAGCGATGTTCGCGTTCGGGCAGCGGTTCATCACCGTGGACCCGCCCTTCAACCTGCTGATGTCTGTTCAGTACATCGCGATGATCGTGCTGGGCGGGATCGGCACGGTGTTCGGCGCCGTGGCCGGCGCCCTGGCGTTCACGATGCTCACTCCGCTCGCCGAGACGGTCGGCCGGGGGCTGCCGCTGATCGGGGACCTCTCCTCGCTGGAGCGGTCCACGCTCCTGTTCTCCCTGCTGGTTGGGGCCTTCCTCCTGTTCGAGCCCCTCGGCCTGTTCGGGATCTGGCTCCGGATCAAGCTCTACTTCCTGGCCTGGCCCTTCCGGTACTGACCCGGCCGCCCGCCGGCCCCGGCCGGGCTGTCGTCACCTCGTGCCATCCTCCCGCGTGGAGGGGGTGGGTCCTCCTGTATGACGTTCCGTGATACGCTCGCCGGCGTGGGAAAGCCGGTCTCCGTAAGACTGGACGACGATGCCCTCCGAGCGCTGGGCCGCCTGGAGGCCACCGGGCTGACGCGGTCGGAGGCCATCAGGGCCGCCCTCCTCCAGGCCGCCGAACGCCTGCGACGGGCCGACGCCGTGGCGGCGGAGGTCCGCTCCCTCGAGGAGGACCAGGCCGACCGCCTGGAGATGCTCGAGGTCGCCGCGCTGATGGAGCGCCTCCGTGCGCCGCGGTGACGTCTTCGAGCTCCGCCTGCCGCGGGGTCATGGCCACGAGCAGGGCGGGAAGCGGTTCGGCGTCGTGGTCCAGAGCGACGCCATGCTCCCGCGCTCGGTGGTGATCGTGGCCCCCACGTCCCACTCGGCCCGTCCCGCCTCCTTCCGGCCGGAGATCGAGGTCGCGGAGGAGCGGACCAGGGTGCTGGTGGAGCAGATCGGCGCCGTCGACGCCACCCGGCTCGGGAACCTCGTCGGCCGGGTGACGCCCGAGGAGCTCTGGGGCATCGACGATGCCCTGGGAACGGTGCTCGGCCTCCGTTAGGTCACACTCGGCGAGGCCGGGCGGAAGCGAGCCTCTACTTCCTGGCCTGGCCCTTCCGGTACTAGGGGGGCCCGGCAGGATCCGTGAGCGATCCGAGCTAAACGCTCGACCTCAGATGTCCGCCACGAACGGGATCGCGGTCGGTGCTGGGTCCGGATCGAGGGCCCCCGAGCCGACCGGGTCCCGCCCGTGGCGGGCCACGGCCTCGGTGAGGACCTCGTCGAAACCGGCCGCGGTGGCGTCCCAGGTGAATCGCCGGGCGTGGGCGGAGGCGGCCTCCCCCAGTCGTTCGCGGAGGTCCGGCCGATCCAGCACGCGCCGGAGGTTCTCCACGAAGCCCTCGAAGTCGTCGGCCAGGAGCCCCGTCTCACCGTCGACGACCGACTCGGAGAGCGCGCCGACCCGCATGGCCACGGTGGGGGTGCGCTGGGCGGCCGCCTCCAGCACCACGATCCCCCACCCCTCCTGCACGCTGGTCAGGGTTAGGACCCATGATTCGGCGAGGATCCGCCGCTTCGTCTCCTCGTCCACGAACCCCTCGAAGACCACGCTGCCCGCCACTCCCCGGCGCTCCGCGTGGGCCCGGAGCTCGTCCTCCCAGTACCCCTGGCCCATGACCCGAAGGCGAAGGCCGGGGACGTCCTCCCGGAGGGCGGCGAGCGCGTCGATGATCAGCTCGATCCGCTTGTTCGGGACCAGGCGGCCCAGGTAGGCGATGCTCGGCTCCGCCCCACGCGCGGCGCCCGTGGGGGGCTGCTCCAGGGCCTCCGCCCCCCCGGCCAGCACCACGGCCGTCCGCTCGGGAGCGACGCCGATCGCGGCGAGGCCGTCCCGGGTGGCCTGGCTGATCGCGATGTAGGACGCCCGCCGGTAGACCCTGGGGGCGAGCCGGGACTCCAGCCACCAGCCGATCCGGGCCGTGAGGGGCCCGAAGACCATCCCCCACTGCTCGCGGTGGACGTGGGTCACCATCACCACGACCGGCCGGCCGCAGTAGAGGGGGGAGAAGAACGGGACGCCGTTCTGCACGTCCAGCACGACGTCGTGGGGGCCGAACCGGCCCAGGAGGTGATACGCGGCGGCCCACAGGTAGACCGAGCGCCACGTCCCGCGGCGGATGTACCGGATACCGTCGACGACCTCGTCGCGAGGAGCCTCTCCGTGGTCCGCGCAGAACATCGTGACCCGGCGGCCCATCGCGGCGAGCCGTCTCGCGGTCTCCTCGACGTAGACCTCGCAACCGCCGCCCTGGGGGTGCTTCGTGTCCCGCCAGTTCAGGACGAGGACGGCGCCCTCGGCTCCCCGCTCGGCCGCGAGCGCCCTCCGGAGGTGGAGGACGGCCACGCTCAGCACCGCCGCGTGGACGGCGACCATGGTCCAGGCCAGGGCGAACCCCACCTCGGCGAACAGGAACAGGGCCGCGAGCCCGACGATCGAGACGGCCGAGGACGACCACACCCACGCCGTCCGTCCGGCCCCCATGAGGAGCTGGATCAGCACCTGGGCCAGCCCGGACAGGAACAGGGCCACACCCAGGACGCGGACCAGCCCGGTGGCCTGCAGGTACCGGCCCCCGTAGGTCAGGTCGAGCAGCGGGCCGGGAAAGACGGCCATGGCCCCGGCCACCAGGAGCCCCGGCCCCAGGGCCAGGAGCAGCGACCGGGGAAGCGCCACCCGGGGGCCGGCCACGGCGGCCTTCCTGAGCGCGTAGGCGGCCGCCGGTATCTGCGCGTACAGGGCCACCCGGGCCAGGAACGAGGCGGCCACGTAGGGCCCGCC
>JACQTL010000158.1 GCA_016210805.1 Actinomycetota bacterium
CCCTCGGGCGGGATCGTGGGGTCGGGCTGCTCGGTCGGCACGTCGTCCCCGGTCGGGACGTCTCCGGTCGGCACGTCGTCCCCGGTCGGCGCGTCGTCGGTCGGCACGTCCCCCATGGGGGCGTCCTCGTCCCTGCGGACGTCCTCGTCCGTGCCGATGCCGTCGGGGTTCTCGTCCATCGTCGTCGCGCTCTCGCGTCTAGGTGAAGAGCCGGAGGATCGCCCTGGAGAACAGATAGTCCAACCCGAAGACGAAGGAGGTCAGGACCACCACCGAGACGAGCACCACGATGGTGTACGAGACCAGCTCCTTGCGGGTGGGCCAGTTGACCTTCCGGAGCTCGGCCCGAACCTCCTTGAGGAACTGCCGGGCTCCGACGCGCTTCCTCCGCTCCGGCGGCAGAGGACGCCTGGCAGCAGCCCGGGCGCGATCCTCCGCTCCCTGGCGACGCTGCATGGCGCGCTTGGTCTGTCTGTTCATCTGCTACTCCCTGGCAGGGGCGGAGGGACTCGAACCCCCAACCACCGGTTTTGGAGACCGGGACTCTACCAATTGAGCTACGCCCCTTCGCCCACCTATTGCCGGACCTGGGGGACTCCGAGCCAGTATAGGGGGCCCCCGCAGGGGCGGCAAAGGACCCTCTCCTCGCGGCCACGAGCCCCGGTCCCGGGCCACATCTTTCCTTGCTCGCTTCCGTGCCCGGCCCGTTCCCATGCCCTACACTCACCCCCGACGGCTCGCGCGGCCCGGAATTGCGAGCTTGCATGCAGGAGACCGGTGTGCCCGGCGACCCGTTCGGGGCCGGGGAACCCAAGCGACGTCGTCTCTTCGCCTCTTCCGGCCGTCCCGCCGTCCCCCAGGCGCCGAGCTTCGGCGACACGCGCCTGGAGGCCATGATCTCCGCCTACCACCAGGTCGTCGTGGATCGCCTGGAGGAGGGCCTGCGCGGCATACAGTCCACGGCGGTCTCGCTGATGCACGAGATCGCCGGCGAGGTCTGGAAGGCCGCCGGGGCCTCCGGCGAGAACATCCAGTCCCGGATCCTCTCCGTCCTCTCCCGCGACCAGGCCATCCGCGGGCTGATCGCCCACTCCGACGAGCGGTACCAGGCCCTGGACGTCCGCGTGGCCCGGGTCGAGCAGAACATCGGGGGCATCGAGGAGTCCACGAACGAGCTCCGGACCCTCATGGCCAAGAGCACCGAGGCCATCCGCGAGGTCATGAGCTCGCCGGCCACGGCCGGGATCGAGGACCTCCGCCGCCGCCTGGCCACCGTCGAGAAGTACCTGGGCGCCGCCTTCACCCGGCTGAACGAGCGCGACCAGGCCCTGGTCAACTCGCTCCGGAAGCAGACCAGGGAGCACGAGGCCCTGATCCGGCAGGAGTCCGCCAGGGTCGTCGAGGCCCTGGAGGGCCAGGTGGAGTCCGGGGCCGTGGCCGCCGTCGACCGCCTGGTCGAGACCGTGCAGCAGCAGGTCCAGTGGGTGAACAGCCGGGTCGAGCGGCACGCCAGGGCCCTGGCCGGCGCGATGGCCGCCCACGAGAACCGTGTCCTGGAGATCCTGGAGAAGCCCTCCGCCCGGCTCGACGAGGCCCTGGACGGCCAGCTCCAGGCCATAAGGGCCACCACGAAGGAGGTCGGCGAGGAGCTCTCCCGCTCGTTCAACGAGCGGATCGTGAAGCTCGCCCACCTGGTCCGGAGCGACACCGAGTGGACCCAGCGGGCCCTCCGCGAGGAGACCGCGAAGCAGGACGCCGAGCTAGCGGGGGCGCTCGACGAACGGCTGGCCCGGGTGGCCGACGTGATCACCGCGGCCATGGGCTGGACCGTCGAGGAGCTCACCCGCCGGTCCGCCGACGAGACTCAGCGGGCCGTCCAGGTGGGCATGGCCGACCTCCTCGTCTCGATCGACCGGCGGTTCGTCCGCCTGGCGGAGAGCATGGACCAGGAGATCGGGCGGCTCGGCGACGCCGTGGCCCAGCGGGCCGCCGAGGCCGTCGACGGAGCCGTCGGCGACCGGCTGGAGCAGGCCGTGGCCCGGCTCTCGGCGGCCGTGGACGGGATCATCGGACCCCGGGTCGACGAGGCCCTCGAGCGGGTGGAGCAGCGCATCGAGGGGGTCGGCCGGGAGTCTCGCGACGAGCTGAATCGGACCCTCGACGCCCGCATCGGGGCCCTGGCCCGGCTCATCCGGGCCGACAACAA
Source organism: Actinomycetota bacterium (assembly GCA_016210805.1). Taxonomy (GTDB): domain Bacteria; phylum Actinomycetota; class UBA4738; order UBA4738; genus JACQTL01. The sequence continues at coordinate 2,207 of JACQTL010000158.1, forward strand.
GGTCCTGGCCGAGCGCCTCGACGTGATCGAGGAGCAGGCCGCGGCCAAGGAGGCCGTCCGCGCCGTGAACGAGCTGGCCGCCGCGCTCCCCGGCGAGATCGCCCAGGCCATCGACCGGCGCTTCGCCACGTTCGCCGACCTGCTCCACAGGGAGACCCAGACCACCGTGGAGGCTGTGGCCAGGTCGTCGGAGGAGCTCACCCGGCGGGTCGAGAGGTCGGTGGAGGCCATCAACCGCCGGCTGGAGCGCGATCTGGACAACGTCGTGGTCCGGCTGGACGAGGCCATGGACGCGCTGGCGTCGGGGTGGTCGCGATGATGGAGCCCACGCCCTCCCCCGACCAGGAGCGGCTGATCCCCGCGGACGACGACGAGGGACCGACCATCGACCTCACCGACCTCGAGTTCGACTTGGAGGAGGACGACCTGGAGGTTTCGGTCGTCGCCGATCCCCCGGCCGACCCTGCGTGGTCCGGCGACGACCCCCCGGCCCCGGCCGGGCGGGCCGACCGCCTCGAGCGCCTGGTCGCGGCGGGGCAGGCCATGCGCCGGGGGATCCGGGCCGAGATCGAGGCCGCCACCGGCTCGATCCTCGAGGGCGTCCTGGAGCAGGCCAGGGCGGAGCTCTTCCGGGAGGTCGAGCGGTTCGAGACCGACATGCGGACCGAGCTCGAGACGGTCCGGGAGGACCTCAGGCGCCGGGTGGCCGAGGAGGCCCTGGGGACCATGAACCTCGAGGCCCGCCTGGACCAGATGAACGCGCTCCTCGCCGAGACCCGCGACGCCGTCTTCCAGCTCCGCAAGCGCTACCTGCCGGGAAGCCAACCGGTCCGGCCGGTCTCCCCCCCGGCCGGACCGGTTCCCGGCTCCCCCTCCTGAGTCCGGAGCGTTCAGGCCTTCTGTACGGCGAGATCGCGTGAGCTCTGCGGTGACCCCGACACGGCCCGCCGGGTCCGGCGCCAGGCCCACAGCCCGATGGCCCCGGCTCCCACGACCGCGCCGCCCACCGACGCCGCGGCGTAGCGCACCGGCCTGGCGGCCGCGGCGATCCGGACGCGCTGGGAGACGGTGGGGCTGGGGATCAGCGAGAGGGTGTCCTGGAGGAACCAGGCGGGGGGATCCACCTCGACCATCTCGAGGACGGAGAGGGAACTGGCCACCTCGCCATACACGGCGAGGTCGGCCTGGCAGCGCCGGCACCCCGATACGTGCTCCCCGAGCTCACCCGTCGCCTCCTCGTCCATGAGCGACGGCAGGAACTGCCGGGCCTCCCTGCACCTCATCGGTCGCGCCCTCCTCCAGGAGCTCCTTGAGGCGCTTGCGGGCCCGGTGCAGCCGGACCTTCACGGCGCCCTCCTCGATCCCGAACTCGTCCGCGATCTCCCGGCAGGACAGCCCGTAGACGTCCTTCAGCCAGACCACGGTCCGCTGGCCGGGAGACAGGGCGGAGAGCGCCCGGGCCAGGCTGTCGCGGTCGGCGGCCACCTCCGAGGGACGGTCGGGAGCCGGCGTGTCCAGCTCCTCGTCCAGGGCCACCTCGACGAGGCGCCCCCGACGACGGAGCAGGTTCATGGCCGAGTTCGTGACGATCCTGTACATCCATGTCTCGAACCGAGCCTCCTCGCGGAAGCCGTCCAGCCCCCGGAAGATCCGGAGGTACGCGTCCTGGGCGACGTCCTGGGCGTCGTGCTGGTCACCGACCAGGCGGACGGCCAGGCTGTACACCCGCCGGTGGGTCGACCTGACGAGCTCCTCGAAGGCGCGGGGGTCGCCGCGCTTGCAGGCGGCCAGCACCTCGGGGGTCACCATGTCGACCCCACCGCGAGCTTAGACCCCCTTACCGGCCGGTAGGTTACGCGTCGGTAGGAAGTGCCCCGGAACGCCGAAGGCGGGCCGGCGGCCCGCCTCCTGCTCCCGCTCCGCCGGCTAGGCCAGCTGGACGGTGGCCTCGCTCCTCGTGATCGGATACTCCGTCACCCCCGCTCGATCCACCCTCACCCACACGTCCAGCCTGGCCGTGCGGGCCTCGGGATTCTTCTCAACAACCTTACCCCCGGCCACGATCGTCTCGTCCATGAACACGACCGCGCGGAACTGGACCTTGATCTGCCGAAGGGCCGTGGGGTCGCCCAGCCACCTGCCCAGGGACGAGGTCAGGTGGGCCATCGTGAA
>JACQTL010000017.1 GCA_016210805.1 Actinomycetota bacterium
ACGGTGACCCTGACCTCCTCCAGGGCCAGCATCGCCACGGTGACCCCCTGGGTGACGGCCACGGCGCCGGATGGGGGCCGGGCCGGCGGGGTGGCCGCGGTCGGCGAGGGCCGGTCCCCGGACAGGATCCCCAGGGCCCCGGCCACCAGGAGCACGACCCCGGCCCCGGCCACGGCGACCAGGCGGGCCCGGTGGGGGCGGTGGGGCCGGGCGGCCAGCGCGCCCTCGAGCCTGACCGAGCTCCGCCGGGGCTCGACGGGAGCGGCCTCGGGGGCCCCGTAGCGCTCCTCGTAGGCCGACAGGACCTTGTCCGGACGGAGCCCCAGGTACTGCGAGTAGGTGCGGAGGAACCCGCGCACGTAGACGTCGCCGGCCAGAGCGTCGAACGCCTCGCGCTCGAGCGCATCGAGCTGATCGGCCCGGATCCTCGTCTCGCGGCTCGCCTCCTGCAGGCTCTTGCCGCGATGGAGACGGGCCTTGCGGAGGGCCGGGCCGATCCCGGTCCGGGTTCGCTGCACCTGGGGCCTCCGGGGTCGGGCTTCGGGATCGCCGCCCGCAAGTATAGGAGGCCGGCCGGCGTAGACTCGGGCCGTGGAGGGCGCGGAGGGGCCCGCCGGCGGCGGGGCGGTCGTGACCGTGGTCGTGGAGATCCCCAAGGGCTCGCGGAACAAGTACGAGCTCGATCCGGCCACGGGCCACATCGTGCTCGACCGGATGCTGTTCACCTCGATGCAGTACCCGGCGGACTACGGGTTCATCGAGGGCACGCTGGGCGGGGACGGCGACACGCTGGACGCGCTGGTCTTCGTGGGCGAGCCCACCTTCCCGGGGTGCCGGATCCGGGCCCGGCCAGTGGGCATGTTCCGGATGACCGACGAGAAGGGCCCCGACGAGAAGATCCTCTGCGTGCCCCTCCGGGACCCGACCTGGTCGCACATCGAGGACATCGACGACATCCGCCCGGAGCTCCTCAACGAGATCGAGCACTTCTTCGCCGTGTACAAGGACCTCGAGGGCCACAAGGTCTCGACCGAGGGCTTCGCCGCCAGGCCGGAGGCCCTGTCCGTCATCGAGGAGGCCCGCCGCCGCGCCGAGGCTCACTAGTCTATCTCAGACTAGTGGCACCCTGAGGAACCGGATCGAAGGGCCGAGATTCAGGAGGCCTCCGTGGTGCGGGACTCCTCCCACTCCTCCCGGGTCATCAGGACGTCGCGGGCCTTCGAGCCGACGCTGGGACCGACGATTCCCCGCTGCTCGAGGAGGTCCATCAGCCGGCCGGCCCTGGCGAACCCGACCTTCAGCTTGCGCTGGAGCATGCTGGTCGAGCCGAGCTGCGAGCGGATCACCAGCTCCGCGGCCTGCTCCAGGAGCTCGTCGTCGTCTCCCAGGCCGCCGTCCTCGCCCTCCACCGGCGGGCGGCCCAGGCCCTCGACGCTGGCCGCGTACTCCACCTCCCGCTGGCCCCTGACCCACTCGGCCACGGCCTGGATCTCCTTCTCGGTGGCCCAGGCCCCCTGGATGCGGAGCGGCTTGTTGGTGTTGGAGGGAAGGAACAGCATGTCGCCGTGGCCGACCAGCTTCTCGGCCCCGCCGGTGTCCAGGATGACCCGGGAGTCGGCCATCGTGGCGGTCATGAAGGCGATCCGGGAGGGGATGTTGGCCTTGATCAGCCCGGTGACCACGTCCACCGACGGGCGCTGGGTGGCCACCACGAGGTGGATGCCCACCGCCCGGGCCATCTGGGCGATCCGGCAGATCGCGTCCTCCACGTCGCGGGGGGCGATCATCATCAGGTCGGCCAGCTCGTCGATCACCACCAGCATGTAGGGCATGTGGCCGAACTCGTCGTCGCGTCCCGGCGGGATTCGGAGCGAGCCGTCCGACCGGCCGGCCAGGTAGGCGTCGATGTCCCGGACCCCCACCGCGGCGAGCATCTCGTAGCGGAGCTCCATCTCCCGGACGACCCAGGCGAGGGCCTCGGCGGCCCGCTTGGGGTGGACGATCACCGGCGAGACCAGGTGGGGCAGGTCGGCGAAGTGGGTGAGCTCGACCCGCTTGGGGTCGACCAGCACCAGCCGGACCTCGTCCGGGGTCGCCCGGCACAGGACCGAGGTGATGAACGTGTTGATCAGCGAGGACTTCCCGGCCCCGGTGGCCCCGGCGATCAGGAGGTGGGGCATCTCGGCCAGGTTCACCAGGATGGCCCGGCCGTGCACGTCCTTGCCCAGCCCGACGGTCAGCGGATGCCGGGCCTGCTGGGCCGGCTTCGACCGCAGCACGTCGCCCAGCATCACGAAGTCCCTGACCTTGTTGGGGACCTCGACGCCGATCGCCGAGCGGCCGGGGATCGGGGCGATGATCCGGACGTCCGGGGTCGCCAGCGCGTAGGCGATGTCGTCGGCCAGGGACAGGACCCGGTTCACCTTCACGCCGGCCTCCACCTCGACCTCGTACAGCGTGACGGTGGGACCGCGGTGCGCCGTGGGGACCCGGGCCGGGACGCCGAACGTGCGGAACGTCCGCTCCAGGGCCTCCATCGTGTGCTCCTCGTCGAGCCCGTCGGCCGAGCTGGCCGGGGCCCGGCGGAGGAGGTCCAGCGGCGGCAGCCGGTAGCCGCCCTTGCCCGGCGTGGCGAACCGGGTCCGGCGGGCCACGGGGACGGGCCCCGACTCTGGGTCCTCGGGGACGGCGCGGGTCAGGGCCCCCACGGCCGGGGCGTCGTCCGCGACCTCCCTGACCACCCGGTGGGTCGTCGCCGCCGGCCGGGGAGCGTCCGCCGGCTCCGCCCCGTCGGCCTCGCCGTCGTCCGGGCCGCCGGCGAACCATTGCCGGATGCCCCTCCACACCGCGACCAGGGGCGTGCCCGTGAACACCAGGGCCCCCAGGAAGGCCAGGCCAGAGCAGACGATGGCCGCTCCCACGGTGGAGGCCAGCACCGACATCGGGTACGCCACGACGGCCCCGAAGAGCCCGGCCGCGTCGCGGACCGCCGTGTACCCGCGCATCGGGCTCGGGTTCCCCCGGACGATCGACAGGAGGCCGAGGGCCCCGGCCAGCAGGATCAGGAACCCCAGGAACATCCGGACCCGTTCGTCCCTGGCCCGGCCGAGCAGGAGGAGGACGCCCCAGTACAGGGCCAGCAGGGGGAACGCGTACGCGGCCACCCCTATCAGGGCCCGGACCGAGTAGTCCATGACCCGCCCGGCCAGGTTCCCGGAGCCCAGCCAGAGCCCCAGGACGGCCAGGAGGGCCAGCACGACCAGGCCGATGCCCAGGGCGTCCCGGGCCCACGGCTCCAGGTGACGGGTGACCCGGGGCCGGGGCGAGGGCTTCCGGGCCGACCCCTTCGCGCCCTTGCCCTTGCGGCCGCCCCTCGCCGCGGGCCGCCTGCTCGTCGTCCGCTGCGCCACCTACACCTCCATGATCACCGGGATGATCACGGGCTTGCGCTGCGTGACCTCCCAGAAGTACTTCCCGAGCGTGCGCCGGATGGCCTGGTGGATGACGGCCTTGTCCACCACCTCGTCCTGGGCGAGCTGCTCCACGGCCAGCATGACGCGTTTGCGGCCCTCTTCAAGGATGTCGGCCGACGTCTGATCGAACACGAACCCCCGGTTCACCAGGTCCGGCCCGGCCACCAGGTCGCCGTGGTGGGCGTCGATGCCGAGGACCACCACCACCACCCCGTCCGAGGCGAGCTTCCGCCGGTCCCGGAGGACCACGTCGCCCACGTCTCCGATCCCGATGCCGTCCACGTAGGTCATCCCGGCCGGGACCTCTCCGGCCAGGCGGACCTCCTCGCCGATCTCGACGAGGTCGCCGTCCTGGGCCACGATGACCCGGTCCTCGGGGATCCCGACCTCCCGGGCCAGCGCGGCGTGGTGGGCCAGGTGGCGGAACTCGCCGTGGATCGGGATGAAGTGCCGGGGCCGGACCAGGTTCAGCAGGAACCGGAGCTCGTCGGCGGCCGCGTGCCCGGAGACGTGGACCGGGGACGCGGGGACGTGGAACACCCTGGCCCCCTGCCGGTACAGCCCGTCGATGACCCGGTGGATCGCCGGCTCGTTGCCCGGGATCATCGAGGAGGACAGCACCACGGTGTCCCCCTCCACGAGCTTCACCCACTTGTGCTCGTTCGCGGCCATCAGCGACAGGGCCGACAGCGGCTCGCCCTGGCTCCCCGTGGAGATGACCACCACGTTGCGGGGGTCGAGCGCGTCGACCTGCTCGATGGGGACGACGTCCGCCTCGGGGACCTCCAGGTGGCCGAGCCGCCCGGCCGCCGCCACGCTCTGGTGCATCGAGCGACCCAGGAAGGCCACCACGCGGTTGCTCTCCCTGGCCGCGTTCACGGCCTGCTGGATCCGGTGTATGTGGCTCGCGAAGCAGGCCAGGACCACGAGGCGGGGCGCTCCCCGGACGATGTCTCGCAGGACCGGTCCGATGGTCCGCTCGCTGGGCACGTAGCCCGGCTCCTCGGCGTTCGTCGAGTCGGAGAGGAAGAGGTGGACCCCCCGGCGGGCCTCCTCGGCGAACCCGGCCAGGTCGGTGGGGCGGCCGTCCAGCGGGGTCTGGTCCAGCTTGAGGTCCCCGGAGTGCAGCACCGTCCCGTGGGGGGTGTCCACCGCGACGGCCAGGCCGTCGGGGATCGAGTGGGTGACCTGGAGGAACCGCATGGAGAAGGGCCCCACGCTCACCGCCGTGCCGGGGCGGACCTCGCGGAGCTCCGTGCGGTCCCCGACCTCGTGCTCCTCCAGCTTCCCCTCGAGCAGGGCCAGGGTCAGGGGCGAGCCGTACACCGGGACCTCGAACTCCCGGAGCAGGTACGGCACGGCGCCGATGTGGTCCTCGTGCCCGTGGGTCAGCACGACCGCCTCGAGCCGGTCCGGCGCCCGGCGGAGGTACTCGAAGTCCGGGAGGACCAGGTCGATCCCGGGCAGCTCGCTCTTCGGGAACGACAGGCCGCAATCGATCACCAGGGTCCGGCCGCCGAGCTCGAGCACGGCCATGTTCCGGCCGATCTCGCCGACCCCGCCCAGGAAGGCCAGGCGGATCGGGCCGTCCCCAAGGGCCGGGTCGGACGGCTCGGGAGAGGCCCGGGGGCGGTCAGAGGACGCCGGCATCCTCCAGGGCCCGCTTGATCCGCTCGCGCTCCTCCGGCGTGGCCGGGACCAGCGGGAGCCGGGGAGGCCCGGCCGGCCGGCCCAGCATCTCCAGGGCGGCCTTCACCGGGATCGGGTTGCTCGTGATGAACAGGGCGGACCACACGGGGGAGAGCTCCTCGTGGATCTTGCGGGCCCCGGGGACGTCCCCTGTGGAAACGAGGTCGCACATCTCGTGGATCCGGTCCCCCACCACGTGGGCGGCCACCGAGACGATGCCCACGCCGCCCAGGCACATCACCGGGAACGTCGCCCAGTCGTCGCCGGAGTAGAGCTCGAAGTCGGGGGGGGCCTCGCGCATCAGCCGGGACATCCCGTCGAGGTCGCCGGTGGAGTCCTTGACGGCCACGATGTTGGGGACCCCGGACAGGGTGAGCAGCGTGTCGTGCTCGATCCGGGTCCCCGTCCTCCCGGGGATGTTGTAGACCATGATCGGGAGGTCCGTGTTCTCAGCGACCCGGGCGAAGTGGGCGACCAGCCCGCGCTGGGGAGGCTTGTTGTAGTAGGGCGTGACGACGAGGGCGCCGTCCGCGCCCAGCTCCTCGGCCAGGCGGGTGAGCTCGACCGAGTGGTCCGTGGAGTACGTCCCCGTGCCGCACACCACCCTGGCCCGGCCCTCCACGGCCTCGATAACGGCTCGCCACAGGTCGGCCTTCTCCTCGTCGGAGAGCGTGGGCGCCTCGCCGGTCGACCCGGCCACCACCAGGCCGTCCGACCCGTGGTCCACCAGCCACCGGGCGAGCTCCTGCGCCCCGTCCAGGTCGAGCGTGTAGTCGTCGCGGAACGGGGTGACCATGGCGGTGAGCACCGCCCCGAACCTACCGGCCATGCCGATCCCTCCTCACCGTGTCCCGGTGCGGCGGGGACTGGGGTGTCGCGCACCGGGCGGGGTGGTCGGGCCCCGGTCAGGCGTCCTGCCTTGCCCGGCCGCCCCGCCCGCGCGAGCGGCCACGATACCACCGTTCCCCTCGCCGCACAAGAGCCACATGAACCACATGTTGCACACCAGACCCGTCGTGGCTCGTGTTCCCATCCGGGCCGCTCTGGCTGGTTCCGTCCGGGGCCTATCCTAGCCGCATGCGCATCTACACGAGGACGGGCGACGACGGCACCACCGGACTCCTCTACGGAGGGAGGATCTCCAAGGCCGACCTGGCCGCGGAGGCCTACGGCACGGTGGACGAGGCCGTCGCCGTCCTCGGCCTGGCCCGGGCCCTGACCGGAGCCCCGGACCTCGCCGAGGAGGTCCTCCGGATCCAGCGCGAGCTGTTCGTCGTGGGAGCCGACCTGGCCACCAACCCCCGGGAGCGCGCCAAGCTCTCGCCCGGTGAGTCGCTGGTCACGGCGGCGATGGTCGACCGGCTGGAGGGCCTGATCGACGAGACCGTGGAGACGAACCCCCTCCCCGGGTCGTTCGTGGTCCCCGGGGCGAACCCGGCGTCGGCGGCCCTGGACCTGGCCCGGAGCACGGTCCGCCGGGCCGAACGCCGGACCGTCCAGCTCCGCGAGGCCGGCCGGGAGGTCAACCCCGACGCCGTGCGGTACCTGAACCGCCTGTCCGACCTGCTGTTCGTCCTGGCCCGTCGGGAGGCCGGGGAGGCCGAGCCCCCCAGCCGCGAGGGCTGAGGGGTTCGCCTCAGCCCGTCCGGTCCGGGTAGCCCGTGGCCTCCACCCGCTCCCGCACCGCGTCGGGGTGCAAGCCCTCCGGCGCCGTGGTGGCCGCCGCCGTGGTCCTCTCGCAGGAGACGAGCGGCCCGGTCCCCGGCCCCTGGAGGCAGACGTCGAAGCCGGGCCCGCCGTTCAGGGAGTCGCCGTGCCGGCCCCCGTCCAGGTGGTCGTTGCCGGCCCTCCCCCGGAGGTCGTCGGCGCCGTTCCACCCGAACAGCACGTTGGGAGCGGCGTTGCCGATCAGCAGGTCGCCGAAGCGCGAACCGAACAGCGCCTCGATGCCCTTCAGGGTGTCCCTCCCCTCCCCGGTGGCCTTGCCGGTGGTCAGGTTCGCCGTCACGGCGCGGCCGGCGAGCTCGAAGTCGGCGTAGTCGAACCCGCCCCCGCCCCTGTACCCGTCCTTGCCGGCCTGGCCCAGGAGGATGTCGGCTCCCCTGCCCCCGTTCAGCGTGTCCGCCCCGGCCTCTCCGAACAGGATGTCGGGTCCGGCCCCGCCGTTCATCGTGTCCGGGCCCCCGCCGCCCACCAGGAGGTCGGCTCCGGCTCCCCCGTTCAGAGTGTCGGCGCCGGGGCCGCCCCACAGCTCGTCGGCGCCGCCTCCGCCGAGGAGCGTGTCGTTCCCCTCGTGGCCGAGGAGGACGTCGTTCCCCCCGCCGCCGATGAGCAGGTCGTCGCCCTCCAGGCCGAGCAGCGTGTCGTTCCCGCCCAGCCCGCAGATGATGTCGGGGCCCTCGGTGCCGACGAGCTCCTCGCCGGCCGGGGTGCCCACGACCTGGTTGCGCAGGTCGTTCTCGTATCCCGGGCACTTCGGCGCCTCGTCGTCGTTCAGGATCGTGCCCATCCCCTCGGGGTCGGCGATCGTCGCGTTCACGGCCCCGGTCAGCCGGAGGAAGAACGTCTCGTCGTGCTCGAAGACCGCGTCCTGGGTGGTGGGCACGGAGACGGTGCGGGTCACCTCCCCGGGCGGGAACTCGAGGCTCCCCGAGACGGCCGGGAAGTCCGTCCCCTGGGTCGCCGAGCCGGATGCGGTCGCGTAGTCGACCGTCACGGTGTCCGATCCGTTCGGCGGGTCGAGCCGGACCGTGAAGACCGCCGTGTCCCCCTCCGCCACCGTCACGTCGTCCACGCTTAGCGCCGGCCCCTCGTCCACCCCGACGCACTCGGTGAAGCGGAACGAGCCGATCCGGGTCCGCCAGCTCCGGTCGCCGGTCGCCGAGTAGTACTCGTTCGTGTACCAGAACGTGCAGTCGTCCACGGGGTCGACGGTCAGGTCGCTGTAGTCGCCCCACCGGTTGAACGGGGAGGTCTGCGAGCCCGTCCCGGCCATCAGGACCCCCTCGCCCTGGGTCATCGTCCCGGGGGGATCGGCGGCCAGGCGCCCCGTGTAGCGGATCCCCGGGTGGACGGCGCCGCTCGACACCGAGTACCCCAGCGCGATGTCGCCGGCCCGGTCCATGGCCGTGCTCCCCATCCACCGGTGCAGGCCGTCGGCCGGGGCGAACGTGCCCTGCTGCTCGATCGACCAGCCCGGCGAGCCCGTCGGCCGGCGGAGCTCGTACCACCGGATCCCGGCCCGGCCGGCCCCGGCGTCCACGGTGTGGTTGACCACGAGGGTCTCGTGCGGACCGGTGTTCCGGTAGGCGAGGCGGAACATCAGCCGGTCGCTGATCGGGTCGAGGCCCTGGTCGGTCCCCGGCTGCGGGATGCAGTTCCGGGGGAAGCCGCCCGGGCAGATGTACGGGTCGAAGTCCGCCGGCCACAGCCGGCTGGGGCCGGTGAACGACGAGGCGGTCGGGTTCACCCAGTTCACCGAGAGCCTGAACACCTGGAGCTGGTCGGGCATGAAGAACCCGAACGTCTCATCGTCCACCTCGATGAACGGGTTCGGCGTGCCCGCCGGAGGCAGGGTGGTCCCGTCGAGGTCGGTGGGCAGCATCGCCCCCAGCCGCGCGTCGGTCGAGAACAGGTCGAAGGAGACCATCCGGGCGGGCTGCCCGGCCAGCATGGCGCTCCGCTCGAGGACCGCCACGCCCTGGCCCCCCCAGTCGAAGTCCGGCTGGATGAACTGGTTGTAGGCCAGGTAGTACCCGTCGGGCCAGACCCCGAGCTTCGGATAGTCGTTCAGCTTCGTGTCGCTCGTCTTGAACGCGTAGCGGTGGAACGTGCCGGTGGGATCGGGGGTCGTCGACACCGCCACGCACTGGTAGTAGGGGCCCACGGGGTCGTCGGAGGCGTTCGTCCGGAAGCCGAACTGGCTGACCAGCCACCGGTCGGCGAGCTGGTCGTACAGGACGATGGGGTCCCCCTGGTTCGTGTCCCGGCACACCCCTCCCCCGGCCGCGAAGCCGGCCCAGAAGGCGCTCGTGGGGAAGGGCCCCAGGACCTCGTTCCCGGCCCGGTCGTACACCGCGGTGGACACGTTCACCATCTGGACGTAGTGGTTCGGGCCGATCTCGCCGTTGGGGTCGGGGGGCAGGACCTGGGGGCCCTGGTCCTGGTTGGCGATGCCCTCGAAGCCGGTCGCCGCGGGGATGTCCTGGTCGCCCGGGGCCTCCTCCTGTACGGCGGGGTCGGGCTCCTGGGGGGCGCCGCCGCCCTCGCCCTTGGGGATCCCCCGCAGGGGCGCGGCCGGCCCGGTCGGCAACCCGGCTCGGGCGGCCAGGACGCGGAGCGGCTCGGACGTGTCGTGCCCCACGGAGGCCCGGACGAGCGGAGGGGTACCGCCGGCCCTGGGGTCCTCGGGCGTCGCCGGCTCGGAGGACGCCCCCCGGACGGGGAACGCGAGCGCCGCGCCGAGGACCAGGGCGGACGCGAGCAGGCCGGTGCGGCGGGAACGGCGGATCATCGGCGCTTCCCCCAGGTTCGGCCGGGCGATCCGGTCGAACGGTCGTAGGTACAGGGGGCCGATGCTACCGGATGTAACGCCCCTCGGCCAACGAACCCCCACGATTCACGACGAATCGCGACGGAAGGGACGCGCTCAGGCCCCGACGAAGCCCCCGTAGTCCTCACCGCCGAGCTCGAGCCCCAGGAACCCCGCGGCGCTCGGGTCCGTCCCCGCCGGGAAGGCCACCTCGAAGGTGCCCACCCCCCCGTCGGAGACCCCCCGGGCGGGGGTGACCATGGCGTCGGTGCGCTCCCCGGTCAGGGCGTCGAGGGCGTACACGCCCGGGGCCCCCACGTCGGCCCCCGAGCCGTTCGCGACCTCGAGCTCGCCGGTGGCGCCGTCGAAGGCCAGCGTGGCCTGGATGCCGGCGTTGACGTAGGCGAAGGACCCCGGCTCGGCCGAGACGGTGGGGCCGGTCGTGGTGGCCTCGTCGGTGGGCCGGACGTCACCACCGGTGCAGGCGGCCGCCCCCAGAGCCAGGGACGCCAGGACGGCGGCCACCACCCTCCCACGCGCGCCCACCCTCCGGCCTCCTCTCCCACCCTGCCCGGGCGGCCCCCACGATACGATGCCCGCGCGGGCCCGGCGCCGGCCCGCCGAAGGGAGGCCGCGATGTTCACGGTGCACATCTGGCTCCGGCGGAAGGAGGGGACCTCCCCGGAGGAGTTCCGCGACTACTGGCTCACCAACCACGCCCCCATCGCCAGGGACGGCTACCCGAACCTCCGCGGGTACAGGGTGAGCGTGGTCACCGGGGCCGGGCGCGAGCAGGAGGTCCCCTACGACGGCGTGGCCGAGCTCTCCTGGGACAGCAGGGAGGACTTCTCCGCCGACATGAAGACCGAGGCCGCCAGGCGGGGCACGGAGGACCTGGCCGGCTTCACCTCCGCCTTCGGCCTGCTGTTCGTGGAGCAGGAGACGGTGGCGTGAACGAGGAGCGTGAGCGAACTTGCCGATGACCCCGGAGGAGATCGAGGGGTTCCTGGCCGAGCCCCGGCTGGCCCACCTGGCCACCGTGGCCCCCGACGGGCGGCCCCGGACCCGGCCGGTGTGGTTCGTGTGGGCCGACGGCGCCATGTGGTTCACGACCCGCCTGGAGTCGCGCTTCATCGGGACCGACATCCAGGCCGGCTCGGCCCTCGCCGCCAGCATCGCCTCGGAGGACCGGCCCTACCGCGCCGTGCTCCTGCGGGGGACCGCCGAGGTGTGGGAGGAGGACCGGGAGGCCTGGCTCCTCAGGATCTCCACCCGGTACGGCCGGGCCGAGGGCGAGCGCTGGGTCAGGGGCGCGCTGAAGGAGGCCGACCGGGTCGTCATCCGCCTCGTCCCGACCAGCACCGTGTCCTGGGACTTCGGGAAGGGCGACCGGACCCCGGCCAACGCCGGCCGGCGACGCTGAGCCGCTCGCCGTGGACCTGGCCGGGGCCGCGGCGGCCTTCGGCGTGGGCGTGGCCCTGGGGGTGATCCCCGGGCCCGTCCAGATCCTGATCGTCTCGGAGTCGGCCCGGGCGGGGATCCGGGGAGGCCTCCGGGTCCTGGCCGGCGCCAACGGGACCTTCGCCGTGTTCCTGGTGGCCCTGGCCGCCGGCCTGTCTGCCCTGGACCCGTCGGAGGCGTTCCTCCGGGTGGTCAAGGTGGCCGGGGGCGGGTTCCTGGTGTTCCTGGGGGTGGACGCTTTCAGGAGCGCCCGGCTGGCGGTCGAGGAGCGGGCCGCGCCGGGCTCCCGGCGCCACCCCACGGCCAGGGGCGTCCTCGCCGTCGTTCTGAACCCGGGGCTCTACATCTTCCTGGCCACGACGGCGTCGGCGGTGCTGGCCGACGCTGCGAGCCGGGACGGGCGTGCCGGCGCCTTCCTGGTGGCCGGGGCCATGCTCGTGGGGGTGTCCTCCATCGACGCGGCGATGATGCTGCTCGGCACGGGCGGCCGCCGGGCCCTGGGCGAGCGGTTCGTGCGCGGGCTGGGCGTCGTGCTCTCCCTCGCCCTGGTGGCCCTCGGCGTGCTGTACGTGGTGCAGGGCGTCGTGCCCTGACCTCCCGGCCGGTCAGCTTCCCGGGGCGCCGATCCCCCTTTCCAGGAACGTGATTACCTCCTCGGCCACGGCCTGGGGCGGGGGCTCGTCGTGGGTGGCCCACCACAGGCCGGCCCACCTCACGCAGGCCAGGACCATGTTCGCCATCAGCTCCACCGGCCCGTCACGGACCACGCCCTCGGCCATGCCCTCCCGGAGCACGGCCTCCACCCGCCGGAGGAAGGGTCCCTGGGTGGCCTCCACGAGGTGGGCCCAGGACGGCGCCGCCTCGAACATCACCCGGAACAGGTCGGTGTTGCCGTGGGCGAAGGCCAGGTAGGCCCTCACCGCGGCCCGCTGGCGCTCCAGGGGGCCGGCCACGCCCCGGGTGGCCTCGGTGAGGACCCGGTCGAGCTCGGCCATCCCGTCGGCCACGATCGTGGCCAGGAGCTCCTCCTTGCTCTGGAAGTACAGGTAGAAGGTCCCGAACCCCAGGTCGGCCCCGGCGGCCACGTCGGCGATCGTGGTCCCGGCCATGCCCCGCTCGGCGATCAGCCGCCGGCCCGACGCCAGCAGTGCGGCCCTGGTCCGGGCCCGCCCGCCCCGCCCGGCCCCGGGGGCTCCCTCGATCGCCGGCGACTCCCCCATCTCGGGTGGGATCATCCCGCACGCACGGCGCCCCGCGCACGGGCCTCGGCGGGCGGAGGGGCGGCCCGCCCGCCGGCCAGGTACCGCCGCCCGGTCCCCAGGGCCAGCAGGTACAGCACGGCGACCACCGGCAGCAGCGCCCGGTACCCCGTGATCAGCGCGGAGTACTCGAGCACCCCGCCGACCATCGCGCCCAGCAGGTTGGCCCCGAAGGCGACCGTCGAGGACCCCACGTCGCGGAACCGCTCCGCGAAGACCAGGTTGGCCAGGAAGACCGGCGCGAATGCCAGCGCCGTGGCGGCGACGAACCGCGGCCAGAACGACAGCCCGAGCAGGGCGCCCTGGGGGACGGTCCAGGCCACGGCCAGCGAGGCCAGGAGGGGCACGTAGAGCAGGGCCGGGCGACGGAGGCGGACCCGCTTGGCCACCTCGATCGCGGCCAGCACGGTTATCAGGATCCCCGCGAACACGAGCGCGTTCACGAACCA
>JACQTL010000160.1 GCA_016210805.1 Actinomycetota bacterium
GAGCCGACAGGCTGGGTTGGGGCACCCGCTACCGATCCCGCGCAGGAGCGCGAGGGCCTGCCCCCGCGTCCTCGTGAACGCGGCCGCCGCGTGGAGCGCCGTCCGGGCGCCCTCCACGTTTCCGGCCCGGGCCAGGCCGACCGCGTCCTCGAGGATCGCGACGGGGAGCCCCTGCACCCGACGGAGGACCGAGAGGTCGGTCCCGCAGCTCGGGCAGGTCGTCTCCGTCCCGTCCAGCCCCCCGAACGGGCACACCGGGCACCGTTCCCCCGTGCCGGCCGTGCCGGACCCGCCGGCCATCACGGCAGGACCCGCCGGACCGCGACGAGCGACCGGACGTTCTCGAACGTTGCCTCGCCCACCCCGTCGACGCGCTTGAGGTGGTCGACCAGGAAGAAGGGCCCGTTGGCATCGCGATAGGCCACGATCCGCCGGGCCAGCGCGGCCCCGATCCCGGGGAGCGCGGCGAGCTCCTGCTCGGATGCCCGGTTGATGTCCACCCTGGGCCCGACCCCGGCCGATGGGTGGCTCCCCGGCCGGGCGGCCGGAGCCCGGGGGGGCGGTGTGGGCTTGCGCTCCCGCGTCGGGGGCGACGGGCCCTGGAGCCCGCGGGTGAGATCCTTCCGCCGCTCGTCCCGGCCACGCTTCCTCCCGGGGGCCGGGCGCGGGGTCGGCTTCGCCTTCCCACCCCCCGCCAGCCCGGCCAGGGCGCCCGTCGCGGAGGACGGGGGGAGGCCGATCCGGGTCCGGGCCTCGGCGAGCTGCCTCGCGCTCTCCCCGACCCCCTCCAGGTCGGGTGCGAGGGCCGCGGCCTCCTGGAGGTCCTGCTCGGCCGAGTCGAACATGGCGTCGACCTGGCGGAGGACGGGCTGCGGGAGCGAGACCGTGGCCGCCCGTTCGACGGCCGACTCCAGCTCGTGCGCGTGCGTGGAGCACAGCGGGGTACCCTCGCCGGAACCGTCGGTCTGGATCCGGTACGCGGCCTCGCGGCCGCAGACGTCGCACGGCGGCCCGCTGGGTCCCCTGCCACCGGAGGCGGGCATGAACTTCGGGATGTCGGCCCAGGTCCTCTTGACCCACGCGAAGAAGGGCCCGAGCAGGATTGCCCAGATGAACCAGATGAAGACCGCGGCCGTGAGCATCGTCCCCGTCGCGGCGCCGGCCCGCCTGAGGGTCGGGCTCGAGGGCCACGTCCAGGCCTTCCAGTCCTCCCACCTCCCGGCGTACGCGTAGAACCCCCACCAGATGAGGCCGAGGAGCGCGAGCAGGAGCGCGGAGCGCATCAGTCTCTTGGGGGACCATCGCTCCCTTCTCTTCCGCGCCTTCACCTCCCCCGCGTGGCCGGCCTTGACCATGGACAGGGCCACGGACAGGCGCATGCCCGAGCGGTCCGGACGGAGGGCCGAGGCGGCCTGGCCCGCCGAGTTGACCAGCTCGATGGCCTGCCCGCTCCGCTCGTTCGCCCGGTTGGCCAGAGCCACGGCCAGGTTCCGGCGGAGGGTCTCGGGCACGTCCTCGCCGAGGGTCTCGACCGCGGACCGGAGCCTGGCGACCGCGGTCTCCCAATCCCCCCGCTCCGCGGCCCGGCCGGCCTCCTCGACCACGTCGCCCACACGCAGGCGTTCCAGGAACTCCCCGGCCACCTCGAGCTGCCCGGCGGCGGTGACCGAGCCGAGCCGGGCCGCCCGCTCGAGGTCCTTCCTCCCGGCGTCGAACCGCCGCTTCAGCGCCGGGGTGAGGCCCTGGGGGCCCACCTCGTCCTGGGTCCGGTTGATCGTCCCGATGCCCCGCTGGGCCAGAAGCTCGGCGAGCGTGGAGCGGAGGGTGGGGTCCTGGGTCAGCGACTCGCCCCGCTCGAGGAGCGCGATGGCCTCGTCGGGGCGCTCACCCGAGAGCGCCGCCGCCCGCTCCCGGGTCGCCGCGACCACGGCCGCGTGCGCCGCCGCCCGCGTCCCCTCGTCGGAGGCCGTGGCCAGGACCTTGGCCCAGCGCTCGATGGCGTCGTCGACCCGCCCGAGCTCGGCCTCCTGCTCCCCCAGCGCGACGAGGGCGCGCGCCTCCAGCGCGGCCACCTCCCCCGTCCTCCGGAGTGGCCGGGGGAGCTTCGCGAGCTCGGCCACGGCCTCCCGGGCCCGCCCCTCGTGGATGAGGGCCGATATCCGGGCGTAGGGCGAGAGCGCATCGCGGAGGGAACGGAGCTCCGCGTCGCCCGGCGAGGCCTCGATGGCCTGGTCGATCAGCCGGGCCACCCCTTCGCGCAGCCCGAGCCTCCCCAGGAGGAGCGAGCCGGAGCACACGGGACCGTGATCCGTGCCGATCCCCGTCCGGGAGAGAGCCCGTGCCGTGCGGAGCTCGGTGGACAGGGCCAGGTCGAGGGCCCGGTAGCGCTCGCCCTCCTCCGCGTTGCCGTGCTGCCGGTGGTGGGCGGCCAGGCTGTCGAAGCGCTCGCGGAGCGTGCGCTCGATCCGCTGGGCCAGGTCCGCCGCGAGGGACGGGTCGACCCGTTCCACCCAGAAGCCATCGCTCGCGATCACGGTCGCCCAGTACGCCACGGCCCGCTCCCACATGTCGGCCGCGTCGAGCGGCCGGTCCTCGCCCTCGCTCCAGCTCGACCCGGCCGGGCCGGTGGTTCCGCCGGCCTGGATCGCCCACCAGTGCCACAGGACGGCGAGCGCGTGCGCTGCCCCCGGATCCGGGTAGCGCTCGGCGAGCTGGCCCTCCCACCGGGCGGCGGTGGCGGCCCTCGCGGGTGGCTCCAGCACGGCGGGGTCGTCGAGCGGCGACGGAGCCAGGGTGCGAAGGGTCTCCGGGTCGTACCGCAGGAGGTCGAGGAAGGTCCGGTCCTGCGGACGCTTCAGCGTCTGCCAGGCTCGGGTCACCCGCTGTGCGTCGCCGCCGGCCAGCGCGGTGCGGAACGCCTGGTCGATGTCGCCGTCGGTGGCCTCCTCGCCGACCCCGAGGACCTCGTACGGCGTCTCCTCGGCCTGGAGGGGGTCCTTCATCGCCCCCCTCCGCCCGCGGCGCCGACGGCGAGCTCCTGTACCCCCGCGATGGCGGCCTCGACCCGGCGGCGCTTCTCCTCGAACTCGGCGTCGGTGAGCGCTCCGATGCCGATCACGGCCACGCCGCCGGCCAGCCGGGCCAGGCGCTGCTGCAGCTCCTGGCGGGCGGGGCCTTCCTCGGAGGCCTCCACCTCGGCCTTCACCCGGAGGATCCGGGCCCTGATGGCGCCCGGGTCCCCCAGGGCGTCCACGATCGCGGTCTCCTCGCCCGTGATCACGACCCGGCGGGCCCTCCCGAGGAGCTCAGGCGTCGCACCGCCGGGAGGCCGGCCGGCCGCGTCGGAGAGGACCGAGCCACCGGTCAGCGCGGCGAGGTCCTCGAGCACCGCCGATCCGCCATCTCCGGAGCCGGGCCGCCTCACGGCGGCCGCACGTACCGTCCCGCTGGCGGTGTTCCGGATCAGCAGTTCGAGCGCCTCCCCCTCGACGTCCGCCGCGACCACCAGCACGGGCTTCCCCTCATGGACCGCACCCTCCAGGGCGGGGAGCAGGTCCCCCACGCGGGAGATCGCCTGGTCGGCCAGCATCACGAGCGGCTCCTCGAGGACTGCCTCGGTGCCCTCCCGTTCGGTCAGGAACGCCCCCGACAGGGCTCCCTCGCCGAACCGCATGCCGCTCACCAGGGTCAGCTCGGTCCCGAACCGGAGCGACCTCTCGATCGTGAGCGCCCCGTCCCACCCCACCTTGTCGACCGCGTCCACCACGACCTCGCCGAGGTCGGCGTCACCGGCCCTGGCGGTGGCCACCCGCAGGGCCGCGTCCATCGGTCCGCCCGTCTCGGAGCCGGCGGTGTAGGTGCGGCCGGCCTCGAGCGAGGACATATTCTTCGCCAGGATCCGGCTGAGCCGCTGGGCGTCGGACTCGGGCCCCGCCGCGCCCTCCCTGGCGGCGGAGATGGCCAGATGGACCTGTCGCCTGCGCTCCACCAGCTCCGCCTCGCTCGCCGCGCCGATGCGGATCATCGCCACCGACCCGGTGAGCGCAGCCAGGCGGTCCTCGAGCTTCCCGCGGTCCCACTCGCTGTCGCTCGCCTCGATCTCGGCGCGGAGCCGGCTGATCCGGTCCTCGACGCCGGCCCGGTCGCCGCCGCCCTCCAGGATCGCGGTCTCGTCCCTGGTCACGACAACGCGCCGGGCGCTGCCGAGCAGGTCGAGGGTGGCCCTCTCGACCCCGTATCCGAGCTCCGCCGAGAACACCGCGCCCCCGGTGAGGACGGCGACGTCCTCGAGGATGGCCTTCCGGCGGTCCCCGAACCCCGGGCCCTTCACGGCCACTGAAGCCAGCCGGTCGAGCCGGCGGTTGGCCACGAGCGTGGCAAGAGCCTCGCCGTCCACCTCCTTCGCGACCAGGAGGAGGGGCCGGCCGGTCGCCTGGACCTCCTGGAGGATGGGCAGGAGGGGCTCGACCAGGGCCAGCTCGTCGAGGGAGACCAGGACGTAGGGATCGTTCAGGACCGTCTCGACCAGGTCCACGTCGGTGATGAAGAAGGGGGAGATGGATCCCTTCTCAAGTCGCATCCCCGGGACGAGCGCGAGCTCGAGCCCATCCCCGACCACTCCCTCGACCACGATCGCCCCTCGCTCCCCCACCTGCTCGAGCGCCTACGCGGCGACCTCCTCGACCGCCGCATCCAGGGGCGGGGCGGGGGCGGCCTCCTCCTCCTCCGCTCGAGGCTCCCGGGGAGCCTCGAGGAGCCGCTCCGCCCGACCGGCCAGGATGGCCCCCTCGGCGAATCCTTCGGCGGTCTGGGGCCCGGTCCGTGGCGTGAGACCCATGCGGACCCGGAGGTCATAGAACTCCCGGAGGCGGGCCTCGATCCCGTCGAGGTCGGGCCAGCGGCGGGCGGCCTCCGTGAGGTCCCGCTCCGCCAGCTCGATCCGGTCCTTCACCCGACGGGCCGCCTCCGGCGAGAGGGAGGAGACCGCGGTGGCGGCCGAGGCTCCCTCCACGGCCCGGATCAGGGCCGCAGCGTGCTCGTCGCACAGCTTCATCTCCCCCGAGCCCACCGGATACCGCTCGCCGGCGTCTTCACCGCAGACCACGCAGGGGTCGGGACCCTTCCGCCACCGGCTCCGGCGCTTCTTCGGCCTCCCGGAGAGCTCGAAGTCGGAGGTGAGGGCCATGAACGCCTCGACGAAGTTCTCCATGGAGGGCGCGGCCTCGCGCCGGACCAGGTCCGTGGCCTCTCCGACGCGAACCCCGGCTCGGTTCACCAGGGAGATGGCCACTCCCCGCCTGAGGGGGCCGGGGACGTCGCCCCCGGATCGCTCCTCCGCGGCCAGGAGGTTCCCGGCCACGACGTCCCAGTCGATCGGGGCTCCGGCCCGCCCCGCCTGCTCCAGCGCCCGCTCCGACCCGTAGCCCGCGGCTGCCTCGAGGTCCTTCAGCCCGGGGCGCAGGTCGGCATCCGTTCCGGCCCCCTGGGCGGCGTTTATGGCCTCCACCCCCCGCTCGAAGAGGAGCTCGGCCAGCATGGACCGGAGGGACGGGTCCCCCGTGAGCGACTCGCCCCGCTCGAGGAGGGCGATGGCCGCCTCGCGATCCTCCGAGAGCGCCGCGGCCCGCTCCCGGGTGAGCCGGGCGACGTTCGCCCGGGCCTCCGCACTCTCGTCCTCGCGGGGTGCGGTGCGGATGGCCAGGCTCCAGCTGTCCATCGCCACTTCCGGGTCGCCCAGGTCCGCCTGCTGCTCCCCGCGGAGGATCAGAGCCCGTGCGTGGAGGGTCTGCAGCATCTCTCCCTCTCGGGCCTCTTCCGGGAGCTGATCGATCGCATCGAGGGCCTCGTCCACCCTGCCCTCCTCGATCAGGATCGAGATCCGGGCATAGGGGGAGAGGACCTCGCGGAGCAGGCTCAGCTCCGGGTCGCCCGGGGCGCCCTCCAGGGCGCGCTCCACCTCGGTGGCGACCGTGTCCAGGAGGCCGACGCGCTCCAGGAGCATCGGTCCCGAGGAGCCGAACCGGTCGCCGAACGCCGTCGAGCCGAGGGCCCGGGCCGTGCGGAGCTCCGTGGTGAACGCGAGCTCCAGCGCCCTGTAACGCTCCGCCTCGGCCCCCTCTCCCCCGCCCCCGCGCTCGCGGGACAGCTCGTCGAGCCGGTCGCGCAGCAGGCGCTCGATCCCGCCGCCCACGTCGGCGGCCAGGTCGGGGCCCCACCGGGGGACCCAGAAGCCCTCGGTGGCGATCAGCGAGGCCCAGCACGCGATCGCCCCCTCCCACAGTTCCGAGGGGACGGGCACCGGGCCGTCGCCGGTGTCCGCCTCGGACTCCCGCCGAGCCCACCAGTACCAGAGCACGGCCAGGCAGTGGAGCGTGCCCAGCTCGGGGAAGCGGGCCTGGAGGTGCTCCTCCCATGCCGCGGCGGTGACATCCCGGTTGGCGAGCTCCAGGGACCCGGGGTCGTCCAGCGGGGAGGGGTCGAGCTGGCCGAGCGAGCCGTCCTCGTAGTGCAGTACGTCGAGGATGGCCCGGTCGAGGGGCCGCTTCAGGACCTGCCAGGCCGCGGTGGCGCGCTCCGGGTCGCCCCCGGCCATGGCTGCACGCCAGGCCGCGTCCACCTCCCCGTCGCCGGCCTCCGGCCCGATCCCGAGGACCTCGTACGGCGTCTCCTCGACCTGGAGGGGGTCCTTCATCGGCTGCCCGTGCTGGTCCAGACGACGAAGCTGAACAGGAGGGTCCCCCCGAAGACGGCGACCCATCGCTGGAGGAACGGATCCTCCTGGGCGGGGCCCACGAAGCCCCCCACGAACGCGAAGATCGTCGCCACCACCGCGGCGATCGCCGCGAACAGGACCGCCCTCTTCAGGAGGAGGCCCGCGAGCTCCCCGGCTCCTCGGCCGACCTTCGTGGCTCCCCGGCCCAACCTCCTGGCCTTCCCGGGGCGCTCGCGGGCCTTGACCTGGCGCAGGAGCTTGGCGAGCTCCTTGCGCCGCTCGCGGATGGCCTTCAGCCCGGGGGCGAGCCGGGAGGCCTCGTCCATGTCCTTCCTGGCCGACTCGAGGAGCGCGATCCGCTCGTCGGTGCCCGGGCGGACCGTGACCGGGGCGGCCAGCATCGATCGCATCTCCTCGGCGTGCTCGGCGCACATCGGCATGCCCTCGCCGAACTTGGCCGTGCCCAGGGGGCCTTCGGCCTCCTGGACGCGCACGAGATGCGTCGCCCGACTCCCGCATCTCAGCCGGCAGGACTCCTGCTCCCAGCGGTCCACGGGGTCGAGGCGGACCTCGCGCTGCACCCGGCGCGTCTCGAAGGCGGCGTTCGCGGACTTCATCGCCCGGCTGGCGAGCGACACGGCCAGGTTGCTCCGGAGGGTCTCCTGCGTCTCGCCCCCGGCCTGCTCCACGGCCTGGCGGAGGAGCTTCACCGCCTCGTCCCAGTCCTCCTTCTCGGCGGCCGCGTTGGCCCTGGCGACGAGCGAGTGGGTCCCCGCCTGATCGACCAGATCCCGGGCCAGCCTGGCCTGCTCCCCGGCTCTCCGCGAGCCGAAGCGCTCCGCGCGCTCCAGGTCGTGCAGCCCGCGGCGCATGTCCTTGAGGATCGGCTTCTCGATCGCTCCCGCAGCGGCCGCCGCCTCCTGGGCCGCGTTGATCGTCTCCACGCCGCGCTCGAACAGCAGCTCGGCCAGCGTCGACACGAGTGTGTGGTCGTCCACGAGCGCTCCAGCTCGCTCGAGGAGCGCCACGGCCTCATCCCGATGGCTCGCCCCGAGCGCCGCGGTCCGCTCCCGCGCGGTGGTCACGATGGCCGACCGAGCCGCCGCTCGTTCCTCCTCGCTCGTCGCCGCCTCGAGGGCCATGGCCCACTGCTCGATGGCCTCCTCGCCGCGGCCGAGCTCCGCCTCCTGCCGTCCCAGGGCGAGGAGGGCGCGCGCGTGGATCGACGCCACCTCGTCCGTCCGCCGGAGCTCCGACGGCAGCTTCCCGATCTCGGCGACCGCCTCGCCGGCCCTGCCCGCCTCGATGAGGGTCGAGATCCGCGAGTACGAGGAGAGGGAATCGCGCACGAAGCGAAGACCCTCTTCGCGGGGAGTGGCCGCGACCACCTCGTCGACCATCCGCGCGACCTCGCCCCGGAGCCCCAGCCGGCCGAGCAGGAGCGGGCCGGAGCACACCGGCCCACGGGCCGTCCGGATGCCGCTGCGCGCCAGGATGCGCGCGGTCCGGCGCTCCGTGGAGAGCGCGAGCTCGAGCGACCGGTAGCGCTCGGCCTCAGCCGACCGGCGGTGCTTCCTGGCCGCGGCGTCGAACCGCTCCCGCATCGTTCGGTCGATGCGATCGTCGAGCTCCTCGGCGAGGCCGTGCGTCATGCGGGGCCGCTCCGACCAGAAGGCTTCGCTCTCGAGCAGCGTGGACCAGCACCCCACAGCGCGCTCCCACATCCCGACGGCGTGGAGCGACCCGCCCTCCGGTGCCTCCTCCGGGAACAGGCCGGCCTGACCGTCCTCGTCGGTCGGGGCCACGACGGGCCGGGGAAGGCTCTCCTCGCGGATCGCCCACCAGTACCAGAGCACCGCCAGGGAGTGGATGACGCCGAGGTCGGGATAGCGGGAGCGGAGTATTTCCTCCCACGCCGTCGCGGTGGCCTCCCGCCGCGGCGGGTCCAGGGCGGTCGGGTCGTCGAGGGGGCAGGGCGACAGGGCTCGCAGGCTCGCGGGCGAGTACCTGAAGACGTCGAGGAACGCCCGGTCCTGCGGGCGCTTCAGGGTCTGCCACGCCCGGGTCACCCGCTGCGCGTCGCCGCCGGCGAGCGCGGTGCGGAACGCCAGGTCGATGTCGCCGTCGGTGGCCTCCTCGCCGACGGCGAGGATCTCGTACGGCGTCTCCTCGACCTGGAGGGGATCTTTCATGTCACCCTCCCGGACCGGGCCTCCCCGCCCCCTCCGGACTCAGCCGGACTTGGTCAGCTCCCAGGCGTCGGCGCCGCATCCGGGCACCGGGCACCACCTACCGCCGGGATACCTGTGACCGTTCTTGCACACCAGACCGCCCGCGGGAGCCGGGACCGATTCGAACGCCGCCTCGATCTTCGGGACCAGGGCCGCCAGGCGTCGCTCGCCGCCCGCGAAGTCGCCGGACGCGAACGCCTCCTCGATCTGCGAGAGCTCCGTCGCGAGCGAGGCCGCGGTGGCCGGGTCGTAGGGACGGATCCTCACGGCGATGACCTGCCGCATGCCCAGGAGCAACGTCACGGCGTCGGGCAGCTCGTCGGTCTCCCGGTCGAGCTGGCCGACCCTCGTCTCCAGGATCTCGGGGTCGTCGCCCACCAGCGCGGCGCGGGTCTTCTCCACGAGGTCGTCCAGCCGGTCGGCCCTGGCCGGGTCGAAGGCCCACCGGTACCGGCCCGTGACGAACTCCGTGAACCCGATGAGGTTCTCGGCCTGCTTTCGGACGTCGCTGCCCAGCCCGCCCACCACCTTCTCGAGTCCCTCCACCTCGGCCAGGGCATCGTGCTCCCGGCCGGCGAGCATGTGGGTGAACACCTCCTCGCGGGCCCGCTCCACCCCCTTGAGCTCCTCCGGGGTGGCGTGCGTCGACTTCGTCCCCAGGAGCTCCTCGACGCGCTCCAGCGTCGCGATGGCGCGGTCCAGGGCCTCCCCCTTCTGCACGACCAGGGGCTGGAGGTCCCGGCCGTCCTGGAGGTGGGCGGAGAGCCGGAACACGCCGTCGGCGTCCAGCCACAGCCGGATGCGCACACCGGCCCCCTTGGGCAGCCCCGAAGGGAGGATGGCGAAGGCCTCGCCCTGGCGCTCGTTGTTGCTGGCCCGCACGAGGTCGTCGCCGCCGTAGATCGGGATGCTGATCATCCGGGCGTTCGGCACCCCCGTCTGGAACTCGTGCATCTGGGGCTCCCCGGTCGGGTAGGGGTCCCCCTTGCGCACGAAGACGGTGAACGCGTCGTTCGCGGACCTCGCCCCGTAGTGGAACGGCGCGACCGGCCGGAGGACCCCCAGGGCCGGCCCGGGCTCCTCATCCCCGGTCACGGGCTCCATGGGGGCGAGCGGGGTGCCGCACCGCTGGCAGACCTCCGCGTCGGGCGGGTTCACCTCCCCGCATTCCTTGGTCGGATCCGCCCGATCGGCCGCGCCGCAGACGATCCGCCCCCCGATCACCGCGGCGACGATGGCCGCCCCCAGGGCGACCGCCTCCTTGGGATGGATCTTGCGGAGGACCTTGGGCCCGCCGAACATGTCCTCCATGGCCCGCTGCACCGCGGGGGTCATCGTGGCGTTCCCGGCCATGAGGACGTAGTCGACGTTGTCGACGGTCAGGTTGGCGTTGGCCAGGGCCTTCTCGGTGAGGCTCACCGTCCGGTCGACGAGCGGCCGGATCATCCCCTCGAATTCCTCCCGGGTGACCTCGATGTCCAGGTCGATCAGCCCGCCCGAGCCCTGGAGGAGGCCGGGGACGATGAGATCGGCGGCCTTCGCCGTGCTCAGGGTCTCCTTGGTCCGCTGGGCCGCCCGCTTCAGCTCGACCATGAACCGGGGGGTGGCCGTGGGATCGACCTCGGGATGCTCCCGGCCCAGATGGCGGACGGCGTGCTCGACCAGGGCCTGGTCGAAGTTGTCGCCTCCCAGCCACATGTCGCCCTCGAGGTTCAGCGTGATGAAGCTCCCCGCCGACACGACGAGGACCGAGATGTCGAACGTGCCGCCCCCCAGGTCGAAGACGAGGATCGTCTTGGCTCCGGCCTCCTCCGCATCCATCCCGTAGGCCACCGCGGCGGCCGTGGGCTCGTCGAGGAGCTGGATCACGCGGAGGCCGGCCTGCACGCCGGCGCTCCGGGTGGCGAGCTTCTGGATGTGGCTGAAGTAGGCGGGGACCGTGATCACCGCGTGGGTGACCTCCTCCCCGACCCGCAGCTCCGCGTCCTCCTTGAGCTTGCGGAGGATCATGGCCGAGACCTGGATCGGCGAGTAGTCCCTCCCACCCAGCACGACCCGCACGCTGTCCTCCGTGCCGTCGGTGGGGGCGACGATCCGGTACTGCGACCACTCCTTGACCCTCTGGACCTCCGGGTCGGCCACGCCCCGGCCCATCAGCCGCTTGATCGAGACGATCGTGTCGGCCGGCGCCATCGGCCAGTTGTCGAAGGCCGTGTCCCCGACCAGGATCTCCGCCTCGCCGCTCCGGCGCCTCTTCACGGACACCATCGACCGGACCTGCGGGCCCCCCTCGCTGCTGTGCAGGATCCGGGGACGCGGCCCCTCCATCGCCGCGACGACGCTGTTGGTCGTTCCGAGGTCGATGCCGACTAGTCTCCCCATGGCCCCTCGCTCGCTCCCTCGTCGCCCGGCCCGCCCGTCCTCGCCGGCCCTCTTCCCACCACGACCGCCTGCGTCTTCCTGAGCACCCGGTCACCCCACGCGTAGCCCCGGGCGAGCTCCCGGACCACGGTCCCCTCGGGGAGCGCGTCGTCCGCCACCGTCTCGATCGCCTGGTGCACCCTCGGGTCGAACCGCCGCGAGGGCGTCTGGATCGGGGTGACACCCTGCCCCGTGAGGACGTTCGAGAGCATGCGGTGCACCGTCCGGAAGTTCGCGACCCAGCCCTTCGCCGGGTCCGGAAGCTCGTCCTCCCGCTCCCCCAGGTAGTCGAACACCCGCTCGAAGGCGTCGGCCACCTCCACGAGCGAGAGGAGGAGCTTCTCGGTCCGGCGGGCGTCCTCGGTCTCGCGGTCGGCCAGGTCGGCCCGGGCGGTGGCCAGGTCGCGGATCAGGCCCCGGACCTCGCGCTCGAGGTCGGCGAGCCGGTCGCCGCCGGCTCGTCCCCTCACCGAGACCCCCCGCATCCCCTCCCCCTCGCCGAGACCGTCAGGCGGAGCCCTGCAGCATGGCCACGAGCGTCTTGGCGTGGCCCTCCCGACCGGGGTCGAGCCCGATGTCGAGCGATCGCTGGAGGGTGCGGACGGCGTCCTCGGTCCGTCCCTCCCGCCGATAGGCGAGACCCAGCTCCCACTGGGTCAGCGCGCTGCCGGGCTCGAGCTCGGCCGCCTTCTCGAACGCCCCCAGGGCGTCGCGGGGGCGGAAGGAACGGTTGTAGAACTCCCCCAGGAACCGGTAGGCCCGCCCCGACTCGGGGTAGTCGGCCAGGATCTTGCGGAGCGCCTCCTCGGCGGTGGCCCGCCGCTCGGGGTCGTTCAACATGAGCCGGACCGCGGCCAGGCGCTCATCCAGGTCGTCGGCCGCCGGCCGGGCCGCCTTCCCCCGGCCCACGCCGACGTTCTCGAGGCCCCGGGCGAGCTTGCTGAAGAACTGCTCGGTCAACCCGTCCTCGGGAACCGCGATGGCCACTATGGCCCCCAGGGCGAACGCCCAGTGGACCTGCCGCTCCTCCATCTCCTCGTGCGTGACGCCGAGGAGCACCGGGGCGAACGGCCTTCCCTTCGAGCGGGCCCAGTCGATCTCGGAGGTCACCTGCTTGGAGTCGAGGGAGTTCCTCGAGATGAGCAGGACGACCGCCCCGGCCTGCTCGATCGCCTTGGCGACCTGGGTCAGCCACGGGGTCACGGGCTCGGAGTCGCGCTCGTAGTACCAGGTGGTGAAGCCGACCCGCTCGAGGCCCAGGGCGATCTCCTCGGCCACGGCCGAGTCCTCCTGGACGTAGCTCATGAAGATGTCGGCCATTTCCACCCCGGGCGAGACCCGCCGGCCCATACTTCCCCGGCCCCGTCCGATGTGTCAAGGATGGGCGAAGTGCCGGAAGGACGTGGCCCGCGGGGTACCCGGGGGCTCAACCCATCGGGCCGGTCGCCGGATAAAGCCACACCCCCTCGCCGGCCCCCGGCGCCGGCCGCCACAGGGGGCGGTACAGCTCGGGGTGCTCGAACAGGAGGGGGAGCGACCCCCGTCGGGGGCTCCGGGACACGCTGACCGGGTGCGCCCGGTTCAGGAACGAGATGTGCCCGTGGTACATGGCCAGGTAGGTGCTCGTCGTCTGGTTCCACGGCGCGTCGAAGAGGGGGCTGGGGTGGAACGGACCGTGAGGCTGCGAGCCGGTCAGCATCTGAACTGTGTCGCCGAAGGTCCCGTCCTTGGAGACGATCGTCCACGTGCCGGCCACGACGTGGACGGAGAACGCCTCGTCCACGTTGGGGGCGGCCACCGGGACCGCGTCCTCCTCGCTCCGGCCGTACCCGGATCCGTTCCAGAAGCGCCACGCCCGAGGCCGCCCGAGGTGCCCGGAGGGTACGCGGGCCAGGTACAGCGCCCGTCTCACGCCCGAGCGTCTCACCCCGTAGACGTAGACGTGCGGGCCGTACCCGACCGCTCCCGACCCCCACGTCAGGGCCCCCTCGACGCCGAGCCGCCCGCTGGACGGCGTGGGCCGGAACCCGGCGAACGCGGGGTCGCCCCCGGCGGGGAGGCGGAGGACGGCCAGGTCGATGCCCAGGACCTCGAAGCCCTGGGGCCGGTCGCTCGTGCTCCGGACGCGGCGGGCGAACACGTTGAGGTTGCCCCCGTCGACGACCATGGGGC
>JACQTL010000168.1 GCA_016210805.1 Actinomycetota bacterium
CCCCCCGGTGCGGGTGAACTCGAGGGACCAGTCGTTCGAGAGCGACGAGGCGTTGTGGGCGGCCGTGGGGGAGGGGGACGGGTGGGTGGTCACCTCCACGGGGAACGTGGGGGAGACGATCTCGATGGAGGGGCCGGACGGAGCCGTCGAGCTCCGGGTGGCGGGAAGCGCGCTCATCCTGGAGGGCATCGTGGCCGCGGAGGGGACGCTGGCCCCGTTCGCCTCGGCGCCCCGGGGGGTGACGGCGCTGCTCGACGTGGCCCCCGGGGCGGGTGGCGAGCGGGTGGCCAGGGAGGTGGAGGCCGCCCTGTTCGAGCAGGGCATCGACGCGGCGACCACCCGCGAGCTCCTCGACCGCAACTACAGGGCGAACCGCACGTTCTTCTCCGTGGTCGACGTCCTGATGCGCATGGGCCTCGTGGTGGGGATCCTGTCGATGGGCATCGTGGCCCTCCGGGCCGTGGTGGAGCGCCGCCACGTGATCGGGGTGCTCCGGGCGATCGGGTACCGGCGGCGCAAGGTGATGGCCGGGCTGCTGACCGAGGCCGGGGTGACCGCGTCGATCGGCGTGGTGGTCGGCGTCACCGTCGGCGTGGTGATGGGCTACATCTTCTTCCGGGAGTACGCGGAGGGGACCCCGTTCGGCATCGACGGCCCGAGCCTGTGGGGAGCCCTGGGCCTGGTCTACGGCGCCGTGGCCCTGGTCAGCCTGGGCCCAGCCTACCGGGCCTCCCGCCTCCCCCCCGCCGAGGCCGTCCGCTACAGCGAGTGAGCCCGGGACCGGCGGGTCATCCGTCCGCCCAGGAAAAGGACCGCTCGACCGCCTTCCTCCACCGGGCGTGCCGGCGGTCGGCCTCCTCCGTGTCCCCGGGGGCGAACTCCCGGTCGAGCACCCACCTCTCGGCGAGCTCCTCGCGCGAGCTCCACACCCCCTCGGCCAGGCCGGCCAGGTAGGCCGCCCCCAGGGCCGTGGTCTCGAGCACGGCGGACCGGCGGACCGGGACCCCGAGCAGGTCGGCCTGGAGCTGCATCAGGACGTCCATCGCGCTCGCGCCCCCGTCGGCTTTCAGCTCGGCGGGCTCCACGCCGGCCTCCCGGCGCATGGTCTCCACGACGTCGCGGGTCTGGTAGGCCATGGCCTCCACCGCGGCGCGGACCACGTGGGCCCGGGTCGTCCCCCGGGTGATCCCCACGATCGTGCCCCGGGCGTGGGGGTCCCACCATGGCGCGCCGAGGCCCACGAGCGCCGGGACGAAGAACACGTCGCCGGTGTCGGGGACCGAGGCGGCGATCGGCCCGGCCTGGGAGGCGGCGTCGATGAGCCCCAGCCCGTCCCTGAGCCACTGCACCGCGGCGCCGGTCACGAAGATCGAGCCCTCCAGCGCGTACTCGGTGTCCTCCGGCCCCCGGCCCCCGAAGGCGATCGTCGTGATCAGCCCCTCGGCGTGCCGGGGGGCGGTGGACCCCGTGTTCATGAGGACGAACGACCCCGTCCCGTAGGTGTTCTTGGCCGAGCCGGGATCGAAGCAGGCCTGCCCGAACAGCGCGGCCTGCTGGTCCCCGGCGACGCCGGACACGGGGACGGAGGCTCCCAGGAACCGGTCGGGGAGCGTGGTCCCCAGGCGGCCGGACGACGGCCGGACCTCCGGGAGGACGGCCCGGGGGACGCCGAACC
Organism: Actinomycetota bacterium; assembly: GCA_016210805.1. Classification (GTDB taxonomy): domain Bacteria; phylum Actinomycetota; class UBA4738; order UBA4738; genus JACQTL01. Next base: position 1,676 of record JACQTL010000168.1, read on the forward strand.
GCTCGAGCAGCTCGTCGTCCCAGTCGAGGCGGTGGATGTCGTAGAGCATCGTCCGGGAGGCGTTCGTCGGGTCGGTGGCGTGGACCCGGCCCCCGGTGAGCCGGGCCACCAGGTAGGAGTCCACCGTTCCGAAGAAGAGCCGCCCCGTCCCGGCGGCCTCCCGGGCCCCCTCCACGTTCCCCAGCAGCCACGCGAGCTTCGTGGCCGAGAAGTAGGGGTCGATGACCAGGCCGGTCCTCTCGCGGACGGGTTCGTCCCACCCCTCCTCCCGGAGGGTGGCGCACAGTTCGGCCGTCCTCCGGTCCTGCCAGACGATCGCCGGGTGGACCGGCCGGAGCGTGTCGCGCTCCCACAGCACGGTGGTCTCCCGCTGGTTCGTGATCCCGATCGCGGCCAGGTCCGAGGCCCCGATCCCCGCCTCCTCCAGGGCGGCGGCCGCCGCTTCCCGGAGGGCGTCCCACCAGTCCTCGGGGTCGTGCTCCACCCAGCCGGGGCGGGGGAACGACTGGGCGAACTCCCGGTAGCCTCGGGCGGCCACCCCGCCGTCCTCGCCGACCACCAGGACCGTCACGCCGGTGGTTCCGGAGTCGATCCCCAGGACGTGGGCCATGTCGGGGGAAGACTAGCCGGGCCGTGCGGTTCCCCGCCCTAAGCGGGCACCAGGATGTCGGCCTCGACGGCGGCCACGCCGATGCGCTCGGTCCCCAGGTACTGGGCGGCCCCCAGCGAGAGGTCGATGATCCGGTCGTAGTCCCCGTAGGGGCCCCTGTCGTTCACCAGCACGATCACGCAGTTGCCCTGCCACCTGACCCGGAGGAACGTCCCGAACGGGAGGTCCCGGTGGGCCGCGGTGAACAGGCGGGGGTCGAAGACGGCGCCGCTCGCGGTGTGCTGTCCGGCGAAGTCCCACCCGTACCAGCTGGCCAGCCCGGAGAGCTGCTGGCCGGTGTCCTCCAGCCCCTCGGGGACCTCGCAGGTCCGCCCGCCTGTCGGGCCCAGCAGGGCGAGGAGGGCCTCCTGATCGGTCCCCGCCGCCGGGTCCAGGCTGAGCGCGGCCTGCCGGGCCGCCCGCCGCCGGGCCTCCTCGATGGCCCGCAGCTCCTCCTCCAGGCGTGCGACCTGCGTCCCGGCGCTCCGGGCCTGGGCCCGAGCCATGGCGAGCTGCTCCTCGGCGGTGGCCAGGACCTGGGAGAGGAGCCGGCGGTCCCGGCCGAGCTCCGCCTTGCGGTCCTCGACCTCGCCGCGGGCCACCTCGAGGACGGCCCTGGCCCGCTCGACCTCCTCGATGGCCTCGACGTCGGCCTCCATCGCGCTGGCCGCGTACTCCTGGGCCGTGGCCAGCTCGGCCGGGTCGTCGGCCACCAGGAACACGGCGAACGAGCCCACCGGGCCGAGCTGGTAGGCGGCCCTGGCCCGGTCGTCCAGCCGGCCCTCCGCCCGGTCCAGGCGGCCCTGGGCATCGAGCTCGCGCTCGTAGGCCCTGAGGAGCAGCCGGGTGACCCGCTCGATCTCACCCTCCAGCCTGGCCCGCTCCGCGCCGAGGGAGCGCAGGACGTCCTGGAGGCCCCGGACCTCGAGGGCGGCCCGCTCCTGCTCGGCCCGGGCCCGGTCCAGGCGGTCCTCGATCGATTGGGCCGACGCTCCCGCGGCGGGTCCGAGCAGGGCCAGGACCACGAGGACCGCCGCCGCTTCGCGCTTCAAGCTCATCTTCACCCTGTGGGATCGCCCCGGATGGTGCGGTCCCCGGCCACCCATCCGAGCATGAGGTGCGAGTCTACAATGCCCGGGCGGCGCGAATCCAACCGTCAAGTTGACCTCGAGCCCGCCCGGCGACCACCCGGGACGCGGGGGCCGGCGCGGGCGGAGGGCGGGAGCCATGGCCAGGATCGGCATCCTCACGGGCGGGGGCGACTGCCCCGGCCTCAACGCGGTGATCAGGGCGGTGGTCCGCAAGGGCTGCGAGGTGTTCGGGCACGCGGTCGTGGGGTTCCGCAACGGATGGCGCGGCGTCCTGGACGGGCACGTGATGGAGCTCACCCCTCAGACGTCGCGGGGGATCCTCCACCGGGGGGGCACGATCCTGGGCACGTCGCGGACGAACCCGTTCCAGGTGGAGGGCGGCCTGGAGCTGGTCAGGGAGAACCTGGCGGCCTACCGGATCGACGGGCTGATCGTGGTGGGGGGCGAGGGGACCCTGTCCTGCGCGGCCAGGATGGCCGCCGAGGGCGTGAACGTGGTCGGGGCCCCCAAGACGATCGACAACGACATCGCGGCCACCGACTTCACGTTCGGGTTCGACACGGCCGTGCAGATAGCCACCGACGCGATCGACCGGCTCCACTCCACCGCGGAGAGCCACAACCGGGTGATGATGCTGGAGGTCATGGGACGCCACGCCGGGTGGATCGGCCTGTACTCGGGCCTGGCCGGAGGGGCCGACGTGATCCTGATCCCCGAGCACCCCTTCGACATCGCCGAGGTGGCCCGGCACATCCGGCACCGCCACGCCGCCGGGCACCTGTTCTCGATCGTCGTGGTGTCCGAGGGAGCGGTCCCCGCCCAGGGCACGATCGAGCTGCCGGCCCACGAGGCCGACCAGTTCGGCCGGCCCCGGCTGGGAGGGATCTCGTACTCGATCGCCCCCGAGATCGAGCGGCGCACGGGGTTCGAGACCCGGGTCACCGTGCTGGGGCACGTCCAGCGGGGCGGGAGCCCCACCGCGTTCGACCGGGTCCTGGCCACGAGGTACGGGATCGCGGCGATCGACCTGGCTCACGACGGAGCCTGGGGGCGGATGGTCGCCCTCCGGGGGAACACGATGACCGACGTGCCCCTGGACGACGCCGTGGCGGAGCTGAAGCGGGTCCCCGAGGAGCTGTACGACCTGGCCGAGGTCTTCTTCGGCTGACCGACGGGCCGCGGAGCCCCCGCCTACGACAGGAACATCGGCTTGCCGGCCACGAGGCGGACCTTGGGCCGGTAGCTCTCGGCGTCGTAGAGGGCCTCGACGTCCACGCGCTTGGCGCCCTCGCGGGTCATGGTCAGGGGGACGTTCGTGTAGATCCCCTCCCGGAGCGCCACCATCAGCCCGAACGAGTGGCCGAGGGCGAGGTCGGCGGCCATCACGGCGTAGTTCGTGGCCACCATGAGGTCCAGCGAGTCCGGGGAGCCCGAGCGCATCAGGTACCCGAGTTGCTGGTACACGATCCCCTCGCCGGTGATCCGCTTGAGCAGCTCGCCGGTCGTGGCCCCGATCCCCCCCAGCTTGCGATGGCCGAAGGCGTCCTCCACCCCGGTCATCATGACCTCGCCCTCGATCATCTTGGCGCCCTCGGAGATCGTCATCATGGCGTAGCTGCTCGGGTTGGCGGCCTTGTCGGCCATCAGGAACCCGGCCAGCCGCTCGATGTCGAACGGGACCTCGGAGATGATGGCCCGGTCCACGCCGGACAGGTACGCGGAGATCAGCGAGGTCTCGCCGCTGTACCTGCCGAACAGCTCCACCACGGCGATCCGCTCGTGCGAGCCCGTGCTCGTCCGGAGCTGATGGATGAACTGCACGCTGCGGGTCACCGCGGTCGAGAACCCGATGCAGTAGTCGGTCCCGTGGACGTCGTTGTCCATCGTCTTCGGGATGGCCACGACCGGGACCCCCTCGTCGTGGAGGCGGAGCGCGTACGAGAGCGTGTCGTCTCCCCCGATCGGCAGGAGCGCGTCGATCCCGGTCCGGTCCAGGACCTCGAGCACGTGGGCGGTGAAGTCGAAGGGACCCTCCCCGTCCGCCCCGCCCCGGAGGAACCCGGGGACGTCCCCCTCCTTGACCTTCCCGGGGTTCGTCCGCGAGGTATGGAGGAACGTCCCCCCGGTCCGGTCGATCGTGCGGACCACGCCCTGGTCCAGGGGGACGATGCACTCGGACACCGAGGCCGGCTCCTCGGGCCGGCACTCCAGGAGCCCGGCCCACCCGCGCCGGATCCCCACCGTCTCGTGCCCGGCCTCGGCCACGCGGTTCACGGCGGCCTTGATGCAGGCGTTCAGCCCGGGGACGTCGCCGCCTCCGGTGAGTATCCCGATCCGCATGCGGGCCAAGCTACCAACCGTCCGCCGCCGTGTCAGGACGGGCCGACGGGGGCTCGGGGGCGCTCAGGACCTCCGGGGGTAAAGGGACCACGCGTCGCCGTCCGGGGCCGGCCGCCTCCGGGGGCGGGCCGCGACCGGGG
>JACQTL010000162.1 GCA_016210805.1 Actinomycetota bacterium
GACCCACCCCGCTGCCCCCTGTGCGCGTGCCCCCTGGAGGAGAGCCGCATGGGCCCCGGCCTCTGGCCCACCGACCCGACCTAGCCGCCGCTACCCTCCACGACCCGGGTGGCGATGGCGCGGGCCTCGTCGAGGCGGGTGCGGTCGACGAAGAGCCTGACCCCGTGCTCCCAGACCTGGGAGAAGAACCCGGGCTCCTTGTACCACCACACGATCCCGGCCCGCTCGAGCTCGCCGGCGATCTCGTCGGCGGCCGCCCGGGTGAACTGGCCGAGGTGGACCGTGCGCACGGTGGGGTCGTCGTGCATCCCTCCCATCGTCGCACGCTTCGCTACGCTCGACCGGTGCGCAGGTACACGACCAGGCAGCTGATCTGGCTGGAGTCGTCCCGGCGTCGTCTGCCCGAGGTGGGCGGGATGGCCGGGCTCGTGGCCTCCGCGCCCCGCCGGGCCGCCCGGCCCCGGAGCGTGGGCCTGTCCTGGGACGACCTGGAGGGCTGGCTGCGGGAGCGGCCGGACGGCCTGCCCCCCGAGGACGCCCGCGAGCTCGCCGAGGCGCTCCGACCGGACGTGGAGGAGCTCTTCGCCCGGTGGCCCCGGCTGGCCGAAGCCGACGACGACGCCCGGCGTGCGGCGGTGGCCGCCCTTTCCTTCGGCGACTCTCGGGCCGCGTTCACCGAGATCGAGGAACGGGTGACGGCCCTCTCCGACTGGGCGGGCCTCACCGATCTCTTCGAGGAGGTCGCGGCGGACCCCCTCACCTCCCGGGCCAGGGCCCTCCTCGCGACGTACCTGGAGATCCACCCCGGCCTCCAGCCGTAGGGAGCCCGGCTCAGAGGACGGCTTCGGCCAGGCGGTCGACCTGGTCGGGGTCCGACACCGTCGGGTCGAGGATCAGGTCGTCGATCCCGGCATCCTCGAAGCGGCCCACGGTCTCCCGGACCGCCTCCACCGACGTCGGGATGGACTCCGCGAACCCCCGCTCCGCCCCGCCGAAGTAGGCGTAGTAGTCGAGGATCGAGCGCCGGGCCCGGTCCCCCTCGCCGATCGAGAAGTAGGCGAGGGCCATGATCCTGGGCTCGCCGGGGTGGCCCGCCTCGCTCCAGGCGGCCCGCACGCGCTCCGCGAACGACGCGGCCTGCTCGGGGCCGCTGCCGCCCGCGGTCCATCCGGCGCCGAAGCGCACCGTGCGGCGGATGGCGGCCTCCGAGCTCCCCCCGATCATGATCGGGATCCCGTCGGGCCGGACGGGGGATGGCGTCACGGGGAGCGTCGCGCCGTCCGGGACCTCGCCGCGCCACAGGCGGCCCATGGTCTCCAGCATCTCGTCCGTCCGGCTGCCCCTCGTCTCGAAATCGACCCCCACGAGCTCGAAGTCGTCCCTGCGCGTTCCCACGCCCACGCCGAGGAGCATCCGGCCGCCGGAGATCCGGTCGATCGTGGCGGCCTCCTTGGCCAGGAGGACGGGGTCGCGGGTCGGGGCCAGCAGGATGTTGGTGAACAGCTCGACCCTCTCGGTGACGGCGGCCGCGGCCGCCAGCGAGACCAGCGAATCGAGGCTCGGGTACGCCACGCGGCCGATCGTGGCCAGCGCGGAGAAGCCCGCCGCGTCCGCCCGCCGGGCCCAATCCACGATCTCGGGCCCCCGAGTACCGGTCGCCGTGTTCGGCAGCCCGATCCCGATGCGCATGCGCCCTCCTCCCAGGTCTCGTCCCGGCACGGCTTCCAACCGGCCGCGGGGTGGGGCCATTCCGGGGAATCCCGCGGCGGGGGCGGGCCGGCCTCAGCGCAGCGGGCCGCAGGCCGCACCCACGAACACGCGGAGGGCCAGGTACCCCTGGCCCACGGCCAGGGCCTCGATGCACAGGGGCGTGCCGGCCACTATCGCCTCGACGTCGGCCTCCGGCATCCGGCGCCATCCGTCGCCGCCGGCGGGCTCGAAGAACCGCGTGGCCTCCCCGGCCAGGCGCTCCAGGCGGAGCCGGGTCCCCTCCCGCTCCACGACGGTGAGGGCGTCCCCAAAGACCCCCTCGCTCTGCCCGGCCACCCACACCACCGGGGGCTGGCCGGGTACGACGGTGGCCCGTCCGGCCACCGGGGAGGGCACGGGCTCCAGGCCCTCGGGCACCCGGTCGCACGCGGCCAGCGCCGCGGCGGCCAGGGCCAGCGAGACGAGCCGAACCACGCCGGGAGGCACGGCGCCATCTTCGCACCGCTGCCAAGGCGAGCGAGGTTCAGGGGCGAGCGAGTTCGGGTAGGATGGGCCCGCCGGGTGGGTGCCGGCCTTCTTTGTGTGCGGAGGTCCAGTTGAACATCGTCGTATGCGTGAAGCGCGTGCCCGACACCGCGGCCGAGAAGAAGCTCGATCCCGAGGACTTCACCCTCGACCGGGAGTCGGTGGAGAGCATCATGAACCCGGTCGACGAGTACGGGGTCGAGGAAGCACTCCGCCTGAAGGACGAGCACGGCGGGGAGGTCACGATCCTCACGATGGGCCCGGAGCCGGCCGAGAAGCAGGCCGTGCGCAAGGCCCTGGCCCTCGGCGCCGACAGGGGCGTGCTGGTCACCGACGACGCCATCCACGGCTCCGACGCCCTGGCCACCGCCTACGTGCTGGCCCTGGCCCTGGCCGACCTGGAGCCCGACCTCGTGATCCTCGGCTCCGAGTCCACCGACGCGCGGACCTCCCTCGTCCCCCAGGCCCTGGCCCAGCTCCTGGCCATGCCCGGCCTCACCAACGTGAAGAAGATCGAGGTCGCGGACGGCAAGGTCACCGTCCACCGCGAGGAGGAGGGAGGCCACGCCGTGGTCGAGGCCTCGTTGCCGGCCGTCGTCTCGGTGGTCAAGGGGATCAACGAGCCCCGGTACGCCACCCTGAAGGGGATCATGTCCGCCAAGCAGAAACCCGTGGACGTCCTCTCCGGCGACGACATCGGGCTGGATCCCGCCGAGGTGGGCCTGGCCGGCTCCAGGACCGAGGTCGTCGAGGCCGTGCCCCGTCCCCCGAAGGAGCAGGGAACCATCGTCCAGGACGAGGGGGACGGCGCCGCCAAGCTCGCCGACTTCCTCCAGCAGAACAAGTTCGTGTGAGGAAGCGAGATCGCCATGGGTGAGTTCTGGGTCGTCATCGATCACGAGGCGGGCGAGCCCCGCAAGGTGTCCCTCCAGATGCTCTCGGCCGGGCGGACCCACTCCGGCGAGCTCGGCCACGACCTGGTCGCCGTGTTCACCGGAGCGGCGTACGACGGGTCGAGGGAGCGCGTGGCCCGGTACGGGCCGGCCCGGGTGCTGATCGCCGAGAGCGACGAGTTCGAGTCGCACCCCGTCCAGCCGGTGATCGAGACCCTCGCCGGGCTGGTCGCCGAGAGGAAGCCGGACGTCGTGGCCTTCGCCAGCACGCCGTACGGCAAGGACCTGGCCTCGGGGGTCGCCGCCAGGGTCCGGGCCGGGGTCCTGGCCGACGTGGTGGACCTGGAGGTGGCCGACGGGGACCTGGTCTGCGGGATGAGCGTGTTCGGCGGAGCCACGAACGTGCGGTGCAGGGTGAAGGGCAGCCCGAAGATAGTGTGCCTGAAGCCCAACGCGTTCGTGGCCGAGGAGTCGCCGTCGGAGCCGGCCGAGGAGCGGGTGGACGTACGGATATCCGACGACGCCCGGGCGGCGAAGGTCACCGAGCGCGTCCAGGAGGAGGCGGCCGGGCGGCCCAACGTCGAGGAGGCCGCCATCATCGTCTCCGGAGGCCGGGGCCTCGGGGGTCCCGAGAACTTCAAGCTGGTCGAGGACCTGGCCGACGTGCTCGGCGCGGGGGTCGGCGCGTCCCGGGCCGCGGTGGACGCCGGGTGGTACCCCCACCAGCACCAGGTGGGCCAGACCGGCAAGACCGTCTCGCCGCAGCTCTACATCGCCGTGGGGATCTCCGGCGCGATCCAGCACCGGGCCGGGATGCAGACCTCCAAGACGATCGTGGCCATCAACAAGGACGCCGACGCCCCCATCTTCAAGCTCGTGGACTTCGGCGTGGTCGGGGACCTGTTCAAGGTCGTCCCGGCGGTCACCGAGGAGCTCCGGAAGCGCAAGGGGAGCTGAGGCGGAGGGCGCTCAGCCCGTCGCCGCGTAGATCCGCCAGGTCCCCGGGACCCCCCTCAGGGTGTGCTCGCCCCGGTCCTCGAAGGCGATGCCCGCTCCGGCCGTGAGGTCCTTCACCGTGCTCGAGGCGAGGACCTCGCCCGGCCCGGCCATCGCGGCGACGCGGGCTCCGATGTGCACAGCGATACCTCTCACGTCGTCGCCGGCCAGCTCGATCTCTCCGGTGTGGACGCCCGCCCGCACGGCGAGCCCGAGGGGCTCCACCGCGGCCGAGACGGCCAGCGCGCAGCGGACCGCGCGGGCCGGGCCGTCGAAGGTGGCCAGGAACCCGTCCCCGGCCGTGTCGACCTCCCGCCCCCGGAACCGCTCGAGCTCCCGCCGGGCGGCGGCGTTGTGGGCCTCCAGCAGGTCGTGCCAACGGCGGTCCCCGAGGTCGGCGGCCCTCTTTGTCGACCCGACGATGTCGGTGAACAGCACGGTGGCCAGGACCCGGTGGGGCTCGCGTACCGCCGGGCGGCCGGTCAGGAACTCCTCCACTGCGTCCAGGACCTCGTCCTGGTTCCCGGTCCAGGCCAGGTGGTCCTCCCCGGGGAGCTCGATCAGCCTGGCCCCCGGGATGCGCGCAGCGATGTAGCGGGCCTCCTCGATGCTCGCGTCGCGGTCACCCACGCGGTGGAGCAGGAGGGTCGGCACCCTGACCAGGGGGAGCACGTCGCTCACGTCGATGTCGGTGTTCATCCGGGCCAGGGCCAGGGCCGCGCCGGGGCTGGCCCCCATCCGGAAGTACCTGTTCGCCCAAGCGGTGAAGGCCCGGTCCTCGGCCATGCTCGGGGCCAGGCCGGACAGGTCCATCCCCCCGCCCCAGTCGCGCTCCACCTCCTCGTACCAGGCCTCTCGCTCCTCGGGGGAGGGGGCCCACGGGTAGTCGGGGGACCACACGCGCTTGGCGAAGATCCCGAACGTCACCAGGGCGACGGTCCTCTGCGGGTAGGTCGCCGCGAAGAGCAGGCTCATGTTCCCGCCCTCGGAGTGGCCGAGGATGGCCGCCCGCTCCGAGCCGACGGCGTCCATCACCGCACGCACGTCGTCCATCCGCTCCTCGAGGGTGGGCGGGCGGTCGACGGGAACCGGGTCGGACATGCCCGTGCCCCGCTTGTCGAACAGGATCAGGCGTGAGAACGACGCGAGGCGGCGGAGGAACCTGGCCATGTGGGGCTCTTCCCAGGCGAGCTCGATGTGCGACACCCACCCGGGCACGTAGACCAGGTCGAAAGGGCCATCGCCGACCACCTGGTAGGCGACGTTGACGTCGCCGCTCCTCGCGTACCGCGTCTCGGGCTGCACCGGGCCGATCGTACGCCGGGGCCGGCCGCTTGCTCCAAGGCCGTCGTGGTCGTATGCTCTTGCAGTCGAGTAATGCTGTAATCATCCGAGGAGGTCGCGGTGGGCGGGTTCGAGGACGACGTCAGGGGCTTCTTCGCCGGGCGGATCCCGGAAGGGTGGTTCACAGAGGCCCCCGAGGTCCGCATGGACGAGGTGGAGGTCCTGGTCGTCGGAACCCTGCCCGAGCCGGAGACCGGCGAGGGACAGGGCGAGGCGGTCCGGGCCACGGCCCTGGAGTCGAGGATCGAGGCCTGGCGCGAGGAGACCCGGGCCCGGCGGATCCGTATCGCCCAGGAGGCCGAGCGCCGGTTCCGGAGGAAGGTGTCCTGGGGAGCCCGGTGCGGCGAGGTCGAGCGCCTCTTCACCGTGGCGGCGGTGCCGTTCATGACCAGGCTGCGGATGCCAGAGCGCGCCGTGCTGGACACCCTGGTCGAGGCCGGCGTGGCCCGGAGCAGGAGCCACGCCCTGGCCTGGTGCGTCCGGATGGTGGGCGAGAACCAGGCCGAGTGGATCGGCAAGCTCCGGGAGGCCCTGGAGGGCGTCCAGCAGGTCCGCCGGGAGGGCCCGATCCAGACGGTCTGAGCCAGGTCCGCCGGTTCGGCGTGGGGTAGCCTTCCGGCCATCGAGGCATGGCAGGCTCCCATCGTGTTCGGGGCCGCCCTCGTGGCGGGGGCGGTGAACGCCGTGGCCGGGGGCGGCACCCTGATCACCTTCCCGACCCTCCTGTGGGTGGGGATCCCGCCGGTCACGGCGAACGCGACCAACAGCGTGGCCCTGTGGCCCGGACTCCTCACCGCCGTGTACGGGTTCCGCCGCGAGATAGCGGTGGCCCGCCGGCACCTCCTCGCCCTGGTCGTCCCGGCCGCGCTGGGAGGGGTCGCCGGCGCACTGGCCCTGCTCGGCACCCCGCCCGGGCTCTTCGAGGCCATGGCCCCGGCCCTCGTCCTCGTGGCCACGGCGCTCCTGGCCCTCCAGGACCGGGTGGGCGGACGGCTCGACGCCGCCGCGGGCGGCCGTCCCTCCGGCGTCTGGTGGATCGGCGGCGGGGCCGCGGTCCTGCTCACGGCGGCCTACGCCGGGTTCTTCGGGGCCGGGTTCGGGATCCTCCTGCTGGGGATCCTCTCCCTGCTCGGCGAGCGGGACATCCACGAGATGAACGGGGTGAAGAACCTCCTCTCGCTCACGGCGAAGGGGGTGGCCCTGGTCTCGTTCGCGATCGGGGGGATCGTCGACTGGCCCCTCGCGGCGCTGATGGCTGCGGGGGCCCTGATCGGAGGCCTGGCCGGGTCGGTCCTCTCCCGCCGCTTCGAGAGACGCGCCGTGCGCCGGGCCGTGGTGATGGTCGGCCTGGCCATGGCCGCGTCCCTGGTCGTCCGGCTGGTCGTGTAGCCGGTCCCGCTAGTCCGGGGGGTCCCCGAGGAGGATCCTTTCGGCGTCCTCGGCGGACCTGATCGGGTTGTCCGGGTCCCGGTCCAGGGCCCCCTCGAGGATCCCGCCGAGTTCCGCGACCCATCCGTAGTCGTCGGCGAACCGAGAGAAGCGCTCGCTCGACCGCGCCGGGCCGACCCCCGAGATCTCCCCCGTCGCCAGGTCCAGCGTGAACGTGTAGACGACGTGCCCGCAGTCCGGCGAGCTGAAGACGTAGAGGCCGCCGCCCATGCCCTCCGGCGAGATTCCGCCGGCGTAGAGGCCCAGGTAGGGCGCGTTCCGGTTCGACACCATGACGAAGGCCCCGGTGACCGGGTCGATGCGGCCGATGAACGCGTCCGTCTCCCCGCCGTGGCCGACCTGGTCGGCCCTGATCAGCGAGACGTCGATCGTGAACACATGCGGCCGGGTGTAGGAACCCACCGCGTTGCAGTCCTCGATCGAGATCCGCTGGTACGCGAAGGGCGACTGGACCTGGAACCTGGACAGGTCGGTGAACGTCCAGCCCGGCTCCTCCGGCTTCGGGGGAGCCACGCACTCGACCGTCACCTCCTCTCCGGTGCGGTCGGCCTTCACCCCCCGATCCGATCCCTCGGCGATCTCGATCCGATGGGTTCCCAGGACGAGCTCGTCCACCTTCCCGTCCGCGATGATGCGGACGGGGGTCTCGAACGGCGTCGTGTAGACGATCCTCACC